>CAMBPD010000063.1 GCA_945869405.1 Chryseobacterium gleum
TATTTGGATGCCGATGGTTATACCATGGCATTGTCTGAATTGGCTTCCGCGAAATTGCCTGTGTTTACGGGTGAAATACCCGATGGTTTGCGCAAGGAAAGTGTCGTGTTGAATTTCCCGGATAGCCTGGCACAGAAGACACCCTTAGATGAAATCTACCGGTTTACTCAAGTCGTTGCTCAAGACACATTTTGGCGAGCCCAGATTGAACACGTCTATATAAATACGGCAGGCGAATTTGAGATTATACCTCGAGTGGGCAACCAACGAGTGAACGTCGGCTACATCTATCACCTCGAAGAGAAGTTGAAGAAACTGCGTGCCTTTTATGAGCACGTCGTGAAGGCCGATGATTTAGATAGATACAGCACGATACAAGCGCAATACAACGGTCAGGTAGTTTGCGTGAAGCGTTAGAGAATTGAACAATTGAAAAACAGAAAACGAATATCCCCATGAATTCAGAAATCGTAGTAGGCTTAGACATTGGAACCACCAAGATTGCATGCTTGGTAGGGCGTAAAATGGAGAACAATAAAATCGAAATTCTCGGAATCGGGAAAAGCGAGAGTATAGGTGTCACGAGGGGCGTGGTATCCAATATCGAAAAAACCGTTCAAAGTATACGACTGGCTGTGGCAGAGGCGGAGCGTGAAAGTGGTGTCAACATTCGATTGGTAAATGTTGGTATTGCCGGACAGCACATCAAAAGTTTACAGCATCGTGGTATGCGCACACGACGCAACCCAGACGAAGAGATTTCTCGAACCGATATCGATGCGCTCATTGAAGACATGCACAAATTGGTAATGCTTCCTGGAGAGGAGATTATTCATGCCTTGCCGCAGGAGTATACTGTGGATAGTGAGACAGGAGTTAAGGAGCCCATAGGAATGTGCGGCACACGATTGGAGGCCAATTTCCATATCATAACCGGCCAGGTAAGCGCAGTTAAGAATATCTATAAATGCGTGATCAAAGCGGGTTTGGTGGTAGATGGTTTAACCTTGGAGCCACTTGGAAGCGCTGCGGCAGTGCTCAGTGAAGAGGAGAAGGAAGCTGGGGTCGTATTGGTTGATATTGGCGGTGGAACCACAGACGTGGCCATTTTTCAAGACGGTATCATTCGCCACACAGCGGTTATCCCTTTCGGCGGAAACATCATCACCGAAGATATCAAGCAGGGTTGCACCATCATGCGCAATCATGCTGAATTGCTGAAAGTGAAATTTGGTAGCGCATTGGCTACCGAAAACAAGGACAATGAAATTGTGTGCATCCCTGGTTTGAAAGGGCGTGATCCGAAAGAGATTTCGTTGCGAAATTTGTCGCAAATCATTCAGGCACGTATGGACGAAATCATTGATCACGTGTACTACGAAATACGCAACAGCGGCTTGGAGAAAAAGCTCATTGGTGGCATCGTGCTTACTGGCGGTGGATCGCAGCTTAAACACATGAAGCAACTGGTGGAGTACATCACAGGCATGGATTGCAGAATAGGATATCCTAACGAGCACGTTGTAAAGGCAAAGAATGAGAACCTACTCATTCCCGCAATGAGCACTGGTGTTGGACTGGTTATTTATGGTCTTGAGAAATTCAGTCCTGTTGGGGGTGTTTCCAATACAGAGACTCAGACAACAACGGCTGGCGATAAGAAGCAGAAGCCATCACTCGGCGACAAGGCTCGTGAAACGAAAGATTCAGTAGGTTTCTTGAGCCGCATCAAGGAGTTTTTCGATGCGGAGGAGGAATAACAACAACTAGATAATCGCAATGGCGGTGCATTTCAATGGTTCATTGCAGTGCGTCGCCATTTCTTTTTAAGCCAAATACACCAACACAAATTATGTCTACACTAATAGATTTTGTTTTGCATATCGATGAACATTTGATGGCTATGGTGGCGAACCATGGAGTCTATGTTTATGCTATTCTATTTCTAATCGTTTTTGTTGAAACTGGATTCATTGTCATGCCACTTCTTCCGGGCGACTCATTGTTGTTTGCCGCTGGCGCAATAGCCGCAGCCAACGACAACGTAGGGTTGAATATATGGGTGTTGATGCCATTGCTTATTTTGGCAGCTCTCTGTGGTGACAACGTGAATTATTTCGTGGGCAAATACTTCAGCGATCAAATCAAAAAGCGCGATCGTATTTTGTTTTTTAAGCGCGATTACATTACGCAAACAGAGGCCTTCTATGAGAAGTATGGAAGGCAGGCCATCATCATGGCGCGTTTTGTACCGATAGTGCGCACTATTGCTCCCTTTGTGGCGGGTGCAGGCAACATGCCTTATCGCCGCTATATCACTGTTTGTGTGCTTGGCGCGGTGCTGTGGGTAGTGGGTATTTCTTTGTTGGGGTACTCTTGTGGAGGATTTGAAATTGTCAAGAACAACTTCGAATTGGTCGTGTTTGGGATCATCGGTATTTCAATCGTACCCATTATAGTCGGGGTGTTGAGGGCTAAATTGAAAAAGACAGCCTAATTGGAAAAGTCGCAAGAGCATATCCGTCGCTATGGGCTCATCGGTTATCCGCTTGTGCATTCTTTTTCGAAGGGTTACTTCCTCGAGAAGTTTAAAGAATGGGGCCTCGAAAATTGTGTTTACCAGAATTTTTCCATGGCTGATATCTCAGGGTTTCCAGCTTGGTTAAAGGAACAGCATGGTGTGTGTGGGTTGAATGTGACCATACCTCATAAGGAAGCCATCATACCCTATTTGGATGAACTTGATAGTATAGCGAAAGAGGTTGGAGCCGTCAATTGTATTCATATTTCACATGGGGTTTCAAAGGGCTACAATACCGATGTGTATGGTTTTGAAATGAGCATCAAGCCGTTTCTAGAGAATAAGTACGAGAGAGCTCTTATTCTGGGCACGGGTGGCGCATCAAAGGCGGTAGCGTTTGTGCTGCGCAAGTGGGGAGTGCCTTTTCATTTCGTCAGTCGCACGCCAAAAGGAGAGAGTCAATTAGGGTATGATGTGTTGAAGAGCGAGGTTATGCATCATTTCCCACTCATCATCAACACCACACCTGTGGGCACTTATCCTGATATTGATGCCTGTCCGGTATTGCCCTATGAAGGCCTTACATCTAGGCACTTCTTGTATGACTTAGTGTATAATCCCGAGGAAACAACATTTTTACGGTTGGGTCGTTTGAGCGGCGCTAAGACCATGAATGGTTATGCCATGCTGATAAAGCAGGCCGAGCGTAGTTGGGAAATTTGGAATGAGAATAATGGAGTGCATTGACTTGTGACTCACGATAGATAATCTACATGTTTAGTCTGAAGAGTAAGTTTTCACGCAATGTGCTTGTGCTGTCTATTGGCACTGCGTTTTCGCAGATGATTCCCTTCATTGCTTTACCCATCTTACAAAAGTATTTCTATGGCCCATCAGACTTTGCAATGTTGGCGTCTTTCGTTTACTTCAGTGAGATGATTGGTGTGATAAGCACCCTGAAACTTGAGTATGCGGTGGGCCGACAGCAAACACCGCGTGAGGCAAGGGAGTTGGTGGTAGCAGGATTGAGGGTGGTTGGAATTGTGACTACCTTTTCTTTGGTCTTGGCGTTTGTTTGTTACCAGCTGGATGTCATTCACGGCTTATACCAATTACGGGAAGCGATTTTTTTATTGCCTGTGGTTGTCTTTTGTATGGGAAGTATTCAGCTTACGACGTATTGGTTCAATGCTCGTCAGGAGTTTTCACAATTGGCAACAAACAAGGTCATCCAAACAACCACTGGGGAAAGCATAAAGCTGCTCAACGGGTATTTGGGAGTCAATTTTGTGGGCCTTATTGGAGCTCGTGTAGTTGGAATGTTGCTCGTTGCATCGATGCAGTGGAGATTGTTTTGGCGTCAGTCTGTCGGACTGGAGCGCCGGAATTTTTCGTTATGGAGTGTTTTAAAAAGCAACAAGTCGTATGTGTTGTTTGCCACTCCAAGTGTTTTTGTTGGAGCCTTCATCAATTTTTTGTTTCTCGAATTATTTCTTACCTATTACGGCTCGGTGAGTGCAGGACTGATTAGTGTTTCCATGACGTATGTGGGTGCTGGTTTGGGTGTGATGGCAAGTTCAATTTCGCAGGTGTACTATGGCACCATTGCACAAATCCATCGGCGCAGCGAGATGCTTCGCTTGTATATACGGTTTTTGTGGCGTTTGCTGGCATTGTCTGCTGCGATGACTTTGGTCTTTTGGGTTTTCCCCGAATCATGGGTTGTGGGTGTGTTGGGTGGCGAATGGAACGAGATGATTGCTTACTGCCGTGTCATCAGCGTGTGGTTGGGGGTTTGGTTCGTTTCATCATCACTATCGTTTATCTACATGCATTTGCAGCGACAACGGGCGATGCTCATTTTTGACGTATTGCATATCCTACTAGTTTACGTTGGGTTTCATGTCGGACGTTTGTGGGGTGGCGATGACCTTTCCGCGCTCTGGGGCTTTACGCTGGCACAAGTCGTTTCTTATGCTGTGGCTATTGGTTTAGCTGTGCACTTCATCCGGAATTCAGATTTATTGAGTGATAGCTGATTTTATACGATCACACAAGGTAGTTTTTAATGAGAAAAATAATAGCATTAACAAAGTCATTTCATCTTCACCGGGCATTGAAACTGTCCGGTGCTACTGCTATTGCGCAAGTTGTGAGCTATGCGGCAATGCCTATCCTTACCCGTTTATTTAGTGCAGAGGATTATTCATTGTTGGCGTTGTTTTTTTCATGGTTGCTTCCCTTCGTTGTTGTGTCTACGTTGCGAATTGAGTTTAGCATACCCGACGCTGAGAGCCTTTCAGATGCGTTGGTTCGCCGCAACATGGCGAAGAAGGTCTCTGCTTATTTAAGCTTGTTTTTACTTGCAGCGTTGCTTGTTCTTTGGCTCGTTGGTGTAATCGATAATGCAGTGTTGCTTTTACTTCCGCTCGGTGTTTTTCTGACTGCGTGGGTGCAGGTATACAATTTCTACAGCACGCGTTCTGGAGAGTTTGCGCTCAATAGCTGGGTGCGTATTATAGGCAATGTCGGCATCAGCGGTATCTCGCTATGTATCGGTTATTTCGCATACCTGTCTTACGGATTGGTTATTGGATACCTTCTCGGGCAGCTAGTTTCTTTAATACTTTTCTTGGTTTTCACAAAGCGCCCACCTGAGGAGGATACACTTCCACCAACCTCTATTCATCCAACAAGTTTGAGTCGATTTAGCAAGTATATTTTCTTTAATATGCCCAATGGACTTGTGGAGGTTCTTCAGTTAAGCCTAATGGTTTTTTTCTTGAATGGTACTTTTGGAGCAGCAGTTACCGGTGCTTTTTATTTGTGTTGGCGTATACTGCAGGCGCCAGCTGCGCTCATTAGCAGCACTATTTTTCTTTCTCAGTATTCTACTGCTTCGGAGTTGCATCGAAGTGGCCAACCGTTTCATCGTATGATTGCTTCTACCTCATTGATATTGTTGCTCCTTTCTTTGCCTGCAATGATTGTCGTGGTCATGTATGGCCCCGAGCTCTTTAGTTATGTGTTTGGAAGTGAGTGGGTGCAGTCAGGAGAATTTGCTTCCATACTGATTGTCTATTTTGTGTTGAATTTCATCACCGTGCCCTTTAATTATGTGCCCTTGATTAAAGGGAAGCAAAAGAGTTTACTGCTCATATCGACTTTGGATTTGTTATTTCGGTTTGTAGGTTTTTTTGTCGGGCATGCCTATGGCAGTGCACAACTTGCATTGATTCTTTTTGCTGTCACAGGCTCTCTATTCTGCGGAGTGTATTGGGCTTGGTACTATTCCATGGCGAAGGAGTTTCGAGGTGAGTAGATACCGCAACACGAAGCCGTTTATTGAGGCGTAAGTATATTTGACCATGCAAGGAAAAATGAGAGTTCTGCTGCTAATCCCAGGTTCGCCGGAGGGGAACTCAATGATATTTTCCAAGAGGCAAGCCCGTGAGTTGACCGCACAAGGCGCCGATGTGCATGTGCACTACCTCAGTTCACGCACCAATCCAATCTATCTTTTCAAGGAATTGTTTCGTCTTCGTGCTTTGGTGAAATCGATGAAGCCCGACGTGGTGCATGCTCACTATGGAACGGTTACTTCGTTTCTCGCTTCATGGGCAGGAGCGAAGCAGGTTGTTATCACTTTTCATGGAAGCGATTTGAACGTTGTGAAAAGTGAATTTTTTCTGAAAGAGCTTTTTGCCAAGTTGTTGTCGCAGCTATCCGTGTTGCGTGCCTCAGCAGTGCTTTGTGTAAGCATAAGACTGCTTGAGAAGTTGTGGTGGAGAAAGGGAATTGCACGGGTGCTGCCATTCGGAGTCGATACGAATAATTACTATCCGATGGCGCAAGAGGAAGCTCGCGAACGTTTGGGATTTTCTCAAGAAGTAGAATTCATTCTGTTTAACAATAGTGCAGCGGTGAAGCGATTTGATATTGCTCAATCCGCTGTTCAAGTGCTAAAGGAGGAGGGTAGACCTATCGAGTTGGTTGCTCTTTCTGGAGGTGTGACCTACGAAAAAATGCTATTGCTGCTGAATGCATGCAACTGTTTGCTTATTTGCAGCGACAGTGAAGGCAGCCCGGTTATGGTGAAGGAGGCGATGGCTTGCAATCTGCCGGTTGTAGCAACCGACGTTGGCGACGTGGCATCCGTTATTGATGGTTCGCATCCAATGGCTGTTGCCGCGCAGCAATCTGATGCGCTTGCGAACGCCTTGCGAAACGTGTTGAAGGCAGAAAAGAGAAGCAATGGTCGAGAAGTGGTTATTGCAAAGGAATTGAATTCAGATAGAATTGCAGAACGCTTGATGATGGTTTACAATGAACTAATGAACGCCCGTCATACATGATTTACATAATCCTACTCACGCTTACAACCGTAGCATCCGTATTCCTGCAGTATAAAATTTGGAGGCAAACGAAAAGTTATGTGCTTCTGCTTCCAACGTTGGTTATTTATTACTGGTCGATGATGGGTGGTTGGGCTGTTACTATTGACTTGCTTTCTGGAAATGCACTCGAAAATGTTGGCTTCCATTATTATTCCTATTTCGATAAACTTTTCGCTATTGAGTTGAACAGTAGCTATTTTTTTAGTTTATGCATGTTCTCGTTGTTCTTGTTGGTGTTTCAATTGGGTGTATTGTTTGTGGTTCGGAAAGCTGCTTCCGGATCATCGCAACAACCACAATCGATACCTGTACTGAACCATTGGATACTGATTGGCCTTGCATGCATTATGGCTATCATAAGCTATTTTTTTATCAGGGCTCAAATTGGAGAGGCCATATCGAATCATGAATCTCTGTATATCTATTTGAGTCAGCATGCCGGCAGGTATTACTCGCTGTATCAAATTACCAAGTCTGCCTCCCTGTTTTTGGTGCTTTTCGGCATTTCATTGATGATGAGCCAACGAGAAGGAATTCGATTTCGAGGGAATTATTCCAAAACGCTCGTGTTTACGTACGTTGTGGTGTTGTTTGTATTGCTCACCTATTCTGCCTTAATCGGTAGTCGAAACGACTTGCTGTTTGCATTTCTTTTTGCAATCGTATTCTATCTTACCAATGCAAAAAAAATTAGTCTGTATCGAGTTGGACTGCAGCTCGGAGGGTTGGTAGCCATCATTGTCATAATTGAAATGACCCGTGCCTTGCCTCTATTGGACTATTTGGGTCTGTCGACCGGGCCTGGAATTCCAACCGAACAGGTAGTTCAGAAACTTTCATTTATGTCTTCCGTGCTAAGTCTTTTGGCAAGCAATGAGATGTTTGCCGGACACATGTCGATGTATGGAGCGGTTTATTACGATGTGCCTTTCACCTATGGCGGTAGTTTTAATTACCTGCTTCATTCCATGATTCCGAGGATAATTGAAGTGACGCGGCCCATCGATGCGTATCAGCATTACACAGCAGCCATTCACTATACCGGTGTGCAAGGCTTTACAATCAACCACGCTACGGGTTGGTTTGTGAACTTTGGAATGGTAGGCGTTGCAATGGGTGCGCTGTTTCTGGGTTTGTTGATCGGTTATGCATTTCGTGCTCAGGCCAGAATAAGCGCATCAAACGGGTTCGTATACATCGTTCAAACCATCTTGGTGCTCTGCATTGCGGCATTTTTTCCTGCACTCATACGCACCGGTCCTGAAGGATATAAGGCACTTTTTTTTGAAGCGATTTTAATTCCTTCGCTTCTCGTATATGCAGTTTATCTGATCTCTTCTAAAACGCGATTGAAGGCAAGTCATGAAGATTAAAGTAATAATACCTTGTCGAAACGAACTCGGATACATTGGTAAATGTCTTGACTCGCTCGTGCATTGCAATCAAACTGGCGTTGAGTTGCATGTATGGGTGGTTGATGGTATGAGCGACGATGGAACCCGAGCGCTGGTTGGAGAATATGCAGAGCGATACTCTTTTATAAAGTTGGTTGACAACGCACGAAGGACAACGCCTTATGCGCTCAACCTTGGTCTTGAGCCACTCGATTATGACATCGGAATTATACTCGGGGCGCATGCTGTTGTGGATGCCGATTTTATCATAAACAATGCAAGAGTTCTTGAGCAACATCCGGAAGTAGGTTGTGCAGGCGGTATCATTCGCAACGTGCATGAGAACGAATGGTCAGAGATAATATCGCTGGCGATGTCGTCGGTGTTTGGTGTAGGGAATGCCCATTTTCGAACAGGTGGAAAATCGGGATACGTCGATACGGTTGCTTTCGGGGCTTATCGTCGGGAGGTGTTTGAGCGTGTGGGATTCTTCGATGAAGAGCTCGCACGAAATCAAGACGACGAATTCAATTACCGAGTGGTACAAGGCGGGTTTAAGATTTATCTCGATCCTGCTATACTGTCTGATTATTACGTGCGTGGATCCATTTCGAAGTTATACAAGCAGTATGATCAGTACGGATATTGGAAGGTATTTGTAAACAAGAAGCATGGCGCTGTAACCACACTTCGACAGCTTGCGCCGCCACTTTGGGTTTTCTTTTTATTGGTGGGTTGGACAGGTGTGTTGATTCATCCTATTTTGGGTGGGATGTATGCTGTGGTCGTTGCGATGTATGTGGCATTGGCTTTCTATACGGCCTCACGTATGCCTGCGAAATCGTTGCGGAAGTTCATGATGTTGCTGAGAACGTTTGGAGTGTTGCATTTTTCCTACGGATTGGGTTATCTGCGTGGTGTCATTCATTTTTATTTTTTCGGTAGCAAGCCGTCGACTCATAGTGAGCGACTGACGCGCTAAACCGAGTTTTTTCTTTCTACTTTCTTGTATACTTGTGCTATGCGATTATTCAGTTTTCTGGTTTTTTTAGTTCTGGCTTCATGCGGGTTGCATGCTCAGAATGTTCGTGCTTCGCTCGATGCTTCTTGGCGTGCGGGCGAATTTGCCTCAGGTAAGAAGCGCGGCAGTGAATGGATTTCCGCAGTGGTGCCAGGTTGCGTGCACACTGATTTGATTCGAGCCGGAAAAATCGACCATCCCTTTTATGGAACAAGTGAAACCGATTGTCAATGGGTCGAGAAAAAGTCGTGGGTATATGAAACGTTGCCGTTTGCAGTTCCTGGTGATGTTTTCTCGAAAAAGAACATTGCGTTGCGTTTTAATGGGCTCGACACGTATGCGCAAGTGCAGTTAAATGGAGTAGATGTTTTAACCTCTAACAATGCCCATCGCTCATGGGAGGTCGATGTAAAGGCATTGCTGAAATCGGAAGGTAACGTGTTGCGCATCGTGTTTGATTCGCCGATTCAACAAGCAACAGAAATTCTCAGCAGCATATCATACCCGATTCCCGGTGACTCCATCCGCGCAGCTTTGCGTAAACCGCAGTTTCATTTTGGGTGGGACTGGGGACCGCGATTGGTAACCTCGGGTATCACCAAGCCGATTGAGTTGATTGCCTATGACGATGCTCGATTGGTCGATTTTTATTTCAAGCAAACTGAAGTCAACGAGCAACAAGCAGAACTGCAATTTCGAGCGCATATCGTTGCAACTGCCAACGACACGTTGTTGGTGCGTGTGAAGGGGAAAACATCAGGCGGTGCATGGTCGCAAGAGTTCATTGCCGAAGAAGGTAGCAATGAGGTGTCTTTTCCTATACGCATTCAAATGCCCCAATTGTGGTGGTGCAATGGTCAGGGTGCATCCAATTTGTATGCATTCGAAATAGAAGTATTGAAGCGCGGAAAGGTGCTTCAGTATGCCGATGAGCTTATTGGTCTGCGCGATATCCGATTAATCACTCAGCGCGACTCCATCGGTGAGTCGTTTTACTTTCAGTTGAATGGACTGCCTGTGTTTGCAAAGGGTGCCAACTATATACCAATCCGCTATTTCCCCGGGGAAGCAACATACGATGATTATTTCAAGCTCATCATGCAGTGTAAAGAGGCGAACATCAACATGCTGCGTGTGTGGGGAGGTGGTGTGTATGAAGATGAAATGTTCTATGACTTGTGCGATCAATACGGCATCCTAGTATGGCACGATTTCATGTTTGCATGCAGCATGTATCCGGGTGATGAAGCATTTCTCAAAAATGTGAATGCAGAAGCTGAAGAACAAGTAATACGGTTGCGCAATCATCCTTGCATAGCCTTGTGGTGCGGCAACAACGAGAACGCGGAAGGGTGGGAGCGTTGGGGTTGGAAGACGGGTTTGACGCCTTCTGAAATTCAGCAAGTGCAAACGGCGTATGATGCGGTGTTTAAAAATATCTTACCGAAAGCGGTGGCCGAAAATTCAACAACTTCCTACTGGGAAAGCTCCCCCCGATTGGGCCGTGGCGATGCGCGTAGCATCACCGAGGGCGATTCGCACTACTGGGGCGTATGGCATGATGAAGAACCTTTCGAGGTTTTGCAAACGAAAGTACCGCGCTTCATGAGCGAGTTTGGTATGCAAAGCTATCCGTCGGAAGAAGTGTTGATGGAGATGTTGGAAGAGGATGAGTTCAGAATGACTGATGAAGGTATTGCCATGCATCAAAAGCATTCACGTGGTTTTTCACTTATGGAGAAATACATGAACAACTGGTATGAACCGGTAAGCCCCGACGATTACAAGGTGTATGGTGAGATGACACAGGTCGTGCAGGCTGAAGGCATGATGATGGGTATCGAAGCGCATCGGAGAGCCATGCCGAATTGTACGGGTACTTTGTTCTGGCAGCTCAATGATGTTTGGCCTTCGTTTAGTTGGAGTTGTATCGACTACAAGGGGGCACCGAAGTTGTTGCATGAAGCGTTGAAAGTTGTTTATTCGCCTCAACTCATTTCATGCACGTTGGATGGCGATGAATTACAAGTGTGGTGGATTTCCGATACGCGCATCGACACGGACAATATGGTGCTCGACTATGCGATTTTTGATGGCACAAAGTTCCAAGGAGAAGCCAACAGCAAGTTGCGCAGTAAAGATGAAGCTAGCTACCAGTCGCCCAATTTGGAGTGTGTGATTGGCTTTGGATCTAAAAAAATTCACACGATTCTGCTTGAAGATTTGGGTATAGACTCGCCAGAAAATTTGATTGTCGAGGCACGTATTAGTTATCCGGGTCAAGTCAACCCGGAGTACAAGCGCATTCAGAAGATCATAGCGAAGAGCGACATGGCTGTTATACCCTATAGAGCATCGTATTCAACGTACAACCCAAAAACACGGAGCAAAACTGAATATTCTACGCTGTTGTTCAAGCGCGCTTTTCAAGACTAGCGATTAATTTGAACATCATGCTTGATGACTGTTTCTCCATCTGAGCGCAGGGTTAGATCTATTACCTTTTCGTTTTTAAAATCATCGATGGTAGTAACAATAGTATAGCTTTCGTTGCCTGGTAGGTTCAGTTTAGCGCGTCCTGCTTTATCAGTTTCAGCAGTTGCAATGAGTTTGTTATTGGACACGTAGTATGCCTCGATTCGAACATTTTTTGCAGGCTCACCAGCTTGGTAGGTGCAGGAAACAAGTATTTGTCCCGCAGTGTTTTTCGCGTAATTCCCAGAGAGCAATTCGTACTTACTTACATCTATACTGTAGATGTCTCTTTCGCCAAAGCTGTCGTCGTATTCGGCAGCAATCATCAACGTCTTGTTGTCCTTTGTGAGGGAGAACGTCGATTCTTCATTCACCGTGTTTATGGGGTAGCCCAAGTTGATGGGCACACTCCATTCACCGTTTATGAATTCTGTTTTGAAAATATCGTAGCTACCCATGGTTTGGTGGCCATTGCTAGCGAAGAAAAGCGTCTTTCCATTGGGATGAATGAATACGAATTTCTCATCGAGGTCTGTATTGACAACGCTTCCAAGGTTTTTTGGATTACTCCAGTTTTCACCTTTTTTGGTCGCCACATACATGTCGCCCTGGCCTTCGCCTTCAGGGCGTTCGCTGATGAAATAAATGTTGCTTCCATCCGCTGTCATTGAAATGGAACCTTCAAAGTAGGATGTGTTTATAGGCCTCGGCATTTTTTGCGCAGCCGACCATTCCTTTGCCCCGGGTCGGTACTCACTGAAGTAAATGTCGCCGGTGCTGGAAACGGTGTTTTTATAAACATACATGCCATTGCCTGAAGGGAAAATGCTGAGCACGGCATCGTACGTTTCGGTATTCAGGTCACCTTCCACAGCGGTGCTTTGCGACCATTCACCGGTAACTTCATCGCGCTCGGAATAGTAAATGTCTTCGAAGTATTTGTAGTCGCCTTCTTCGTCCATGCGTCCGCCCTTGGTGTCGTTGCGGCGCGCAGTGAAGACAATCGTTTTGCCGTCGGAGGTAACACTCGGCGTGTATTCATCGTAGCGCGAGTTGATGAGGTTGCCCATGTTTTCAATGTTGACTTCAACGGGCTTCTTCATCATTTCTTTCGCATACAAACACTGCAAGCGGTATTGTGTTGCGAGCTCGAACTCGTAGGTGCTTGGTTTTTCTTTCGCTAGAAAAGCATCGAAGGCCGCAATAGCTTCATCTAGTTTGGCTGTACGATGAAAGATTTGTCCGCGGAAAAGCTCCGACTCCGAAGAGATGTTGGGTTCTGCTGTGAGCGCTTTGTTGAGATAGTCAAGAGCTAGCTTATACTTCTTGAGGTTGTAGTAACATTCAGAGGTTCCGTAAAGTGCTGCGGCATTGTTCGGATCTGTTTGCAACACTTCGCGGTAGATAAGCATCGCCCCGCGCATGTTGTTGTCGTTAAATTCGTGGCGTGCCGCCATTATACGCGGTGTCGCGAGTGCGTTGTCAAATAGGCCTGCTTTGGTTGAATCTTTCTGAGCGAAAGCGAAAAGCTGAAGTACAAGCAGCAACAAGGCTGAAATAGTGATTCGTAGCATGGGAGTGTTTGGGTTCACAAAGTAAGTTAGGTTTTTATCCATGGGGATTCTTAAATGATGCCTTTTTTAACGGTAAGAGTGTAAAAAATTGTAGTTGATTTTCATTTGATCAAAGTGCATGTAAGTACTTTTGAGCAAATGCAATCCATGAAGCCTACCACTGAAAGCGACAGCCATTACGACCGTTTGGAAGAGATGACCGCGCGCGAATTGTTGGTCAACATCAACCGAGAAGACCAAAGTGTGCCGTTGGCGGTTGAGCGTGCCATTCCTCAAATCGAAAAGTTAGTTGCAGCTACAGCCGAGCGCATGAAAGCAGGCGGTCGCTTGTTCTATATGGGTGCGGGCACTAGCGGACGTTTGGGAGTTGTGGATGCCTCTGAATGCCCGCCAACGTACGGTGTCGAGCATGGGCTCGTTATCGGGTTAATAGCTGGCGGAGACCGCGCTATTCGCTACCCGGTGGAGTTCGCAGAAGACGATCGTGAGCAGGGTTGGCTAGATCTACAGGAGCATTCAGTGACAAGCGCCGATGTGGTTGTAGGTATCGCCGCATCCGGCGGAACACCTTATGTGGTGGGTGCATTAATGAAGTGCCGTGAAGCGGGAATTACTTCAGGATGCATCACGTGCAATGCAGGTTCAGCCGTTGCGCAAGTGGCCGACTTTCCCATAGAAGTCGTTGTTGGGCCTGAGTTCGTCACCGGCAGCACACGCATGAAAAGCGGCACAGCACAAAAGCTCGTCCTCAATATGCTTTCTACGAGTGTGATGATTCAGCTCGGCAGAGTGCGTGGCAATAAGATGGTCGACATGCAATTGAGCAACCACAAACTGGTGCATCGAGGCACTGCGATGGTGAT
>CAMBPD010000064.1 GCA_945869405.1 Chryseobacterium gleum
TATGGAGGCTCACCTTCGCCATCATATGCCCCAAGCAGAGCGCCTGCTCAACGAATAACCGAATGGAACTACCTCAGCCCAAACGTGATCTGTTGCTTCAGCAATTGTTGCTCTGTTTGGCATTCTCAATTCCATGGGCAAAAAAAGCCCTTCCTACCCTTATCGTAGTGTTGTTTGTAGCGGCGCTAGTGCATGTAATTCGCCGCAAGGCAGCCTACCAACCCACATCGCTGCTGGCCAACCTCAGTTTATGCTCAGTGTTTATGCTCCTCGTTGCAGGGATTACGTACTCAGAGCACCCACCCAATGCCTGGAATGAAATAGGCATAAAGCTATCCTTACTCGTCTTTCCGATACTGTCATTTATGCTTCCCAACCTGAATAAGGAAATGACGAATCGGGTGCACACCGCCTTTGTTACGGGTTGCTTTTTGTTTATGTCCATAACACTTGCACGGGCCACATTCCTCACACTCGAACACGGAGATTTTTACTATCTCACCTACGACCGCTTGAGCTGGTATATGCACCCAACCTATGCTGCCACCTACCATGCACTGGCACTCTTCATTCTTACTGAAATGGCCTTGCAAAAGCGGTATATCCTTCACCGAAAGAGCCTGCACTGGGCAGGCGCTTTGGCCGTACTACTTTTTATTGCACTGCTATCCTCGAAAGCCGGGTATCTGAGTGCATTTGTGACCATCGTGTTTGCTTTCATACGGGCATTCAAACGAGCGCGAAAGCCCATGGCGAGCATCGGGGTTGCCCTTGGTGCACTGGTCATTTTCACACTGACCATTGCTCTTCTTCCAACCACAGCAGAGCGTATTCAACAGGCTGTTCAAGACATTCGAACTACAGAGACTGCAACGACCGGAGACAATGCTGAAGTGGCGGTGGCGCACAGTTCGAGCACACAGTTACGCTTGGTTACATGGCAGGCGGCGTGGACATTGATGCGTGAAAATGCCTTTGGCACAGGCACAGGAGACACCCAGTCGAAACTCAACACAATTTATCTTCAGCAAGGTGAAACGTATGCTGCGGAGCACCAACTGAACGCGCACAATCAGTTTTTGCAGACGGGCGCCGAACTTGGCTGGATCGCAGTGCTTTTGCTTGTAGCGTGTATGGTGTTCTGCTGGCAATCGGCTCGGGGTGAGGCTGCAGCCACACTTTTCTTTGGTCTGTGTGCTCTCAATTTTCTCTTCGAATCGTTTCTCGAAGTACAAGCGGGTATTGTGTTTTTCAGCTTTTGGGTGATGGTTTACTCAAAACACTCCACACGCCGACCTACTCACGAAATGTGAGCATCCTCACTAGGAATCTCCACTGCGTGTTTTTCGTGATGGATTTTAGCCGCTTGGATGAAGGACACAAACAATGGATGAGGATTCATCACCGTGCTTTTATATTCAGGATGGAATTGAGCTGCTAGGAAGTATGGATGATCTGTAAGCTCAATGATTTCCACCAACCCACTGTCTGGGTTAATTCCCGTGCAGCGCATTCCCGCTTGTTCAAACTGAGCTTTATACTCATTATTGAATTCAAAACGATGACGATGACGCTCTTCTATTCGCTCCACTCCGCCATATGCGTCAAATGCTTTGCTATCTCTCGATAAGCGACATGGATAAGAACCCAAACGCATGGTTCCACCTTTGTGCATTATGGTTTTCTGTTCGGCCATAAGACTGATTACCGGGTGTGTGGTATACTCCTTCATTTCGGTAGAATGGGCATCGGCAAAACCAAGCACATTGCGCGCGAACTCAACGACAGCCATTTGCATTCCTAAACAAATTCCAAAAAACGGTATCCCGCTTTCTCTGGCGTAACGAATCGCTTCCAACTTACCATCCATACCCCTGGAGCCAAAGCCAGGAGCGACGAGAATGCCATCGACACCTTGCAATTTTTCCATCGCATTTTTGGGTGTCAGTTCCTCTGAATGAATCCAACGCACATCCACTCCTACCTCATTGGCCGCGCCGGCATGGTTGAATGCCTCCGCTATTGATTTGTAGGAGTCTTTCAACTCCACATACTTTCCAATAAGGGCTACCGTAGCTCTGCTTTTTGGGTGTTTAAACCGACTCAAAAAATCTATCCACTGATTCAAATCGGGAGTTGCTTTTGGATGTACGCCCAGTTTTGCAAGAACTACTTCATCGAGCTTTTCTTCTAGCATCAATAAAGGCACATCGTAAATTGTGGATGCGTCAATACTTTGAATTACAGCGTTGTTTGTCACGTTGCAAAACTTCGCAATTTTGTTTCGAATTGCAGGCGACAACTCATGCTCTGTGCGACATACCAGAATATCGGGTTGAACACCATTTTCGAGTAGCGTTTTTACTGAGTGCTGGGTTGGTTTGGTTTTCAACTCACCCGCGGCAGCAAGGTATGGTATGAGGGTAAGATGTATAACAATACAGTCGTCTTCTTTCTCCCACTTCATCTGCCTAACAGCCTCTACGTATGGCAACGATTCAATGTCGCCCACGGTCCCACCAATTTCGGTTATCACAAAGTCAAACTCTGACTTAGACCCTAAAATCTGTATGCACCTCTTTATTTCGTCGGTTATATGCGGGATAATTTGCACTGTCTTTCCCAAATACTCTCCGCGTCGCTCCTTCTCGATTACGCTTTGGTAAATCCGCCCTGTAGTAACGTTATTGGCCTGTGAAGTCGGCACATTCAGAAAGCGCTCGTAATGCCCCAAGTCCAAATCGGTCTCTGCACCATCATCGGTTACATAACATTCACCGTGTTCATACGGATTGAGTGTGCCCGGATCAATATTGATGTAAGGATCTAGCTTCTGGATGGTTACGCGGTAACCCCGTGATTGAAGCAATTTGGCGAGTGAAGCGGAGATGATTCCTTTGCCTAATGAAGAGGTTACCCCACCAGTGACAAAGATGTATTTTATGTTTTCTGACATGAACCGTATGCAATGCTCAAAAGTGCATTTACGGGGAACAAAACTAAATCAATTCTGTCGCGGGAATTCAACGAAGTTTTACAATTCCTGGAAAAACGAATCAGCTATCCTCGCCAAGGGGCCTGGTGAGGCTCTCGACGACTTTGTATTCAGACAAAAACTCCTTAGCAATTACGCGTAAAATCGTGTACACAGGAATTGCCAACACCATGCCCACTACTCCACCGATTGTGCCTGCCATTAAGATAACAATAAAAATCTCTAGCGGATGCGCCTTCACACTGCTTCCCAACACATTGGGCTGAACCACGAATGCATCAGCAAGTTGCGCACAAATAAATACCATGGCGACCTTGAAAAGCAACGGAAAGAGCTGCGCTTCGAAATCGAGATGCAGCGAGGTCGTAAGTGCGATGAGCATACCCAAGGAAGCCCCGAGGAGCGGGCCCAAGTAGGGTATGACATTTACAACGCCAGCAAACAAGCCAATGAGAAATGCATTCTGAACACCTAATGCGTACAAGGAAACACCCACAATCGAAGCCATAATCATACTTTGAAGTGCAACGCCCAAAAAATACCTACGCAGTAAATCGTGGCTGTGTGCAAGAATTTTCTTGATTTTCGCCATCTGACTATCCGGCGTGAGTGTGAGCATTATGCGAGAAAACAGAAAACCATCCTTCAGAAAAAAAAACGAAATAAACAACACGGCAAACAAGCCGATGAGGGCATTACCCACCACCCCGAACAAGTCGTTGAATGCACCTTGCAACCATTCAGAGCTAAATACTCGCTGCAAGTATTGAACGGCATATTGCGTAGGACTTTCACCCGCAGTGTAGTTAGACATATCATAACCCGAACGTTGCACCTGCTCGTCTATACGCAGCGACAACTCGGCCGAATTTATTTCACTAATAATTCGAATTTCACTTGTAACTAGAGGAGAAAACATCACTATCAATAGGGTAATGGCAATGATAAAAGTGGTCAACGCAACCAGTGCTCTGGCCCAATCGGGCAGACGCCATTTACGGATTCGGATCTTGGTCAGAATGTCTGCCATGGGTTCGCAAACGAACGATATGACTACAGCAATAATTACGTAAGCGATGATTACACGAAACAACCAAAGCAGCGAAATAAGCAAAGCCATGGCGGCCAAGGAGAAAAGTATTTTCCAACTTTGACTTAAGTTTTTCATGTTATACATACCTTTTAGGAAAGTCAAAACTAATTAAGTTGCACGAACCAGCGCTTACCTCCGACCATGAATCGACGGGTATTTCTATGGATGCTATAGCGCATGTAGACATCACCACCCACTCATTGGTCAATGTATTCACAAGGCTAGACAAGCCTGGGTTGTGACCCACAATCATAACGCCTTTATGGGCATCATCGAGGCTATTTATTATTGCTAGTAGCCGCGCTGTGTCAGCCTCATAAATTCTACGCTCTGTGTCCCATTGAGCATCTGTCAGAGCCAGGCGTCGCTTGAAGAAGCCTGCAGTTGTTATCGCTCGGGTTGCTGGACTTGTGAGCAAGAAGTCTAAGGTGTTAGCAGCCTCCGCAAATCGATCGGCCATAAACGGTGCATTGCGCAGGCCTCGCTCATTGAGCGGTCGGTCAAAATCGGTTGCTATTCCCTGAGACCAGTCCGATTTTGCATGTCGAACCACAAATAGTTTTAATGGCATGACGCAAACGTACACAAAGGATGATTATGTACTTTTTTTATCTGCCATAAGAACATACTTTTACCCATTATCAAAAAGTTGATGGGATGCAGAGATTAATCTCAAGCTAACCCCGATTGTTTTATCATGAAAGAAAGCCTGCTCCACTTCTTCGAAGAACTTAACCCCGTTACAGCGGCGCTTGTGGCAACTACCTTCACATGGCTGGTTACTGCTGCTGGGGCGGGCTTGGTCTTTTTCTTCAATACCATGAAGCGTTCGGTTTTGGACGGAATGCTTGGTTTCACCGGAGGGGTTATGATTGCTGCAAGCTTTTGGTCTTTGCTCGCACCCGCTATTGAAATGAGTCCTGGTGAAGGATTTCAAAAGGCACTTCCCGCCGCAGTGGGCTTCGCTTTGGGAGCGTTATTCCTGTTTGGTTTAGACAAATTGCTGCCGCACTTGCACATTAATTTTCCTGCAGAGCGCGCTGAAGGAGTCAAAACGAAGTGGCACAGTACGATGCTGCTTGTGCTGGCCATCACACTGCACAACATCCCGGAAGGTCTTGCTGTGGGTGTATTGTTTGGAGGAGTCGCTGCGGGAATTCCAGAGGCCACCATCAGTGGCGCTGTAGCTTTGGCTATTGGTATCGGACTTCAAAATTTCCCTGAGGGCTTGGCCGTGTCGATGCCTCTTCGACGCCAAGGATTGAGTAAGTTTAAGAGTTTCTGGTATGGGCAACTTTCCGCAATCGTGGAACCAATTGCAGGAGTAATCGGCGCACTATTGGTTATTCAACTGCAACCCATTCTTCCCTATGCACTTGCATTTGCCGCAGGCGCAATGATATACGTAGTGGTGGAGGAAGTGATTCCCGAAACACAACAGGACAAATACACAGACATCGCTACACTCGGCTTTATCGGTGGATTCCTTGTGATGATGCTGCTTGACGTGGGCCTAGGCTGAGGGTATCAACTCATCGGCTAATGCCACAAAGTCTATTCCGTCAAAATTCCCAGAGGTCATCAGCAATAGGTTAGCCTCATGCCATGTCTGCGACTTCAAGGCCTTCACGAGCAACTGAGAATCTGTAAACACCTCCACGTTCTCTGAGGCAAACGCCTTTTTCACTTGCTCTGGGCTGATGGGTGGCAATTTTTTATGTTCTAAGGTGTGAGGATTAAAATAGACATAGGCCTTGCTGGCAGCCTTCATCGAATCTTTATATTCACCTAGAAACTTCATGTTCAAACTGGAAAACGTGTGCAACTCCATGCATGCCACCAAGCGACGGCCAGGGAACTGTGCCTGAAATGCCGAAGTGGTTGCCTTGAGCTTGGAGGGTGAGTGGGCAAAGTCTTTGTAGATAACAGCATCGGGAGCTTCCTTCACTGGCTCAAGTCTCCGAGCCGCTCCTTTAAAGGTTGACATTGCAGCATAGAAGTCTACATCGGAAATCCCCATTAATCGGCATACCTCGAGCGCACCTTGTAGGTTCTGTAAGTTGTGAGAACCGAAAATGATCAACGGGACCTCCCCTATTTCTGTCATCAAATACGTTATACCATTGCGCACTGTGTGCGGATGCACGGCGTATGGAATCTTTTGAAAGCTTCCACCATTCGCCTCACTTATACGCTTCACCTCTTCATCCAAAGAGCAATAGACCAAGGCACCGGATGGACTAATCTTATCCAAGAAGATTTCAAACTGATTCACATAATTCTCGAAGGTCGGAAAAACGTTGATATGATCCCAAGCAATACCTGTGAGCAAAGCGATAGTGGGATGATACAAATGAAATTTCGGGCGCAAATCGGTGGGTGAAGAAAGATACTCATCGCCTTCTATGATTGCGTACTTCGCTGTTTCAGAGAACCGCACCATACAGTCAAAACCCGCTAGTTGAGCGCCAACCAAAAAATCGCATTCAATGTCACACTGCTTTGCCACATGAAGAATCATGGCAGTAGTGGTGGTCTTTCCGTGACTCCCACCAATAACTACGCGTGTTTTCGTTTTGGTTTGTTCATAGACGTACTCCGGGTATGAAAAAATACGAAGTCCCAGTTCCTGTGCGCGAAGCAATTCCGGATTGTCTTTGCGGGCATGCATACCTATAATGATGGCGTCGAGATCAGCTGTAATTTTTTCGGGGAACCAACCCTCATTTTCGGGCAGAAGCCCACGCTTCTTTAGCCGCGATTTACTCGGCTCAAAAATCTCGTCGTCGCTGCCTGAAATATCCACACCCTTCTCATGCAAGGCAATGGCCATGTTGTGCATGGCGCTGCCTCCAATTGCTATTAAATGAACCCTCATGTGTACTTCCTGTTTGTTCGACTAAATAACGGCACTGAATGCTGTTCTGCCACAACTGCACTCGGCTCTTTTCAGCGTAGAACTGTTGAATGTTTGCCGCCCATTTGTTCAAAAGCATACCTTGCGCTAACGACCTTTCGACCATGACACCGAAGAACGAAGAAATATCACGTTCAGCCAAATCGGGGATGGGCCCCGAAGTACTGATGCACGTTGGCGACAGAACCGACTCTAAGGTAAGTGTTCGTTTGATCGACTACGACACTGCGGAAGTGCGCGAATTGGAGGTTGATCAAATCAAAACATGCATTCCCTATGTGGAATCTTCCAGTGTGAGCTGGATAGACATCGACGGTATCCATGACTCCGCCTTAATGGAATCGGTAGGTCGCGAATTTGGCATTCACATGCTGGTGCTTGAAGACATCATGAATAGCACGAGCAGACCAAAAATTGAAATCTTCGATGACTATGCATTCATCACACTAAAAATGCTTGAATTCGACAATCGAACATCGGCATTGAACATCGAGCAGTTGTCGCTCATTGTATCAGAGAAATACCTTCTCATGTTTCAGGAGCGACCCGGAGACAGTTTCAACTCCATACGCGAACGCATTCGCACAGCAAAAGGAAAAGTGCGAAGCAAGAACGCCTACTACCTTGCCTACATGATACTGGATGTGGTCATAGACAACTACATCATCGTGAGCGAGCAATTTGCGCGACATCTGGAACGCATCGAAAGCATGGTTTTGCGCAAGCCCAATGAACGCACGATGCAAAGCATATTGGCTGTGCGCAAAGAGCTACTCGACTTTAAGCGCAACATCGACCCGTTGAAGGAAGCGATTAACACTATGATTCGCGAACTTGACGACGACATGTCGAAATACTATCGCGACTTGTATGACCACATCATATTTGAATCGGAAAACCTTGCCACCTATCGAGAGACCATTGTGAACTTGCTCGATCTATACCACAGCAATCTCAGCATGAAGATGAACCAGGTGATGAAGGTGCTCACCATCATTACGACCATCTTCGTACCACTCACATTTATTGTTGGGGTGTACGGCATGAACTTCGAAAACATGCCCGAGTTACGAAGCAAAAATGGCTACTTCTTGGTTCTTGGATTCATGTTCATACTTGTTTGCGGTATGCTCCTATACTTTCGGAAAAAACGTTGGTTATAAAATGACAAGGCTTGCCAAATGGCAAGCCAGTGTCGAACAATCAAAAAAAAAACAATAAAAAGCAATTCGGTATTTGTGCAGTATTCTATGAGAGAAGACGTTGACGTAACATAAACTCAAACTGTTGATTTTGTCGGCGAAGTTGTCTCATCAGCACTTCATTTTCTAAAATCTCTCGGAAGCGATTCCATGCTTCGCTGATGACATCCGATATCTCCGTGGGCATAAAAGGTTTGAAAAGAACACCTCCAATTTTCCCTTTGTTTATGGCCTCAACAAGCACATTCATCTCGCAGTTATTGGTGACCAAAATGCGCTGTACACCAACGTAGTCTCGAGCAATTGATTCCAAAAAATCAACACCACTGATAGATGGCATTTGATGATTCACCAAAACCACTTGTATGTGCTTGTCCTCAATGAGGTTGTAGGCATCAAATGGAGAGCACGAAGTGTAGATATCGAACAGACTTTTATAGTTCGCGCTGAACGCTACTAAATTAGATTCATCATCATCGAGATACAATACACGAGGTTTACCATCCAGCGCATCAGCATTCATAAGAGCATCCGGTTGTTGTTGCATAGCCTATCAGTTTAAATTGGCGTTATGGGCATTGTAACGCCACATCTCAACGATTGGTTACACTAAGTGATTAATTAAACTAAAAGGGAAGTAAACAACCTTAAGCGCGCTGTTCGAACAGTCGATTGATGATGCGCTCGTTTGTTTGTTGTTGCTTCAAGTAGTTCTCCACCAATACAGAGTAGTTATCCATGAGGCGAGAAAACAACTCGGTGCTCAGGGGCTGAGCATAGCTATTTTGATGCATCTCTGGCTCGCTCAACATTATTTGTTGGTGTCTAGCAAAATCGCGTTTCAACAAGTCTTCCATCTTCACATCGTACAATTTACATAGCTCTGTAATCATGAACGCATCAATTCTGCGCATACCATTTTCAATTTTACTGTACTCTGGCTGACTTACTCCAAGCACATCAGCTACGTATTCTTGCTTGTAGCTATTCTGAAGACGAAGTGATTTGATGTTAGGATATTTATTCATGTTGTGATTTGTTTTTATGGTGCAAACATGTACGCACCTCAACAGCGCATTTTGAAGCTTTCGATTTTTTCGAAAAAAAAATCATATAGTGGTTTATCCCATAAAAAACGGCTTTATCAACCGCTTTTTCAAGATGTCAACAATGTGTGCAAAATCATAACACCAAGCCTAATCTTGGATAACTAAACCCCTCAACCAATGCTAATTAATTCCACTGAAGAGGAAGCCGTATTGGGGCAACCCAGCGCTCGTATAAAGCTAAAAACAAAACTTCATTTCCCAAGCTGGAGAGCCATATTGAGCGACATTCTGGATCAGGCACGATTAAAAAACCCAGAACATTTCGATGCAAGAAGCATTGACTGTAGGGGAATTGTAGACGAACTCGAGGGATTACGTCAAATCTTACTTTCAAGGAATTTGAATCTGTTGTTTGCTCATTCGCCTCAGTACCGAAGCACCTACACAAATACCTCTCAAATCGACGAAGTGCTTGCGCATTTCAAAACAATACCTGTACGTCCAAATGAATTCTATGCGGTGTTCGACTTGCGCACTTGCTTTTATAAAGAAATGGATAGCAAACTAGACGAATTGCTTGGATTGAATCCAGACGATTTCAATGTTCCTGCTCTGATACAAAAGGACTCGTTCACCCACATATTTCACCCACGTGATCATTACCACATGCTGCGTTGGGCGTGTATTGCACAGGCCATGGTTGCCGCTCGCATTTTTCGTTGGAACTCATTGGAAGATCAATTCCGAATTCGGTTCCGAGTGCGAACGCAAAAAAGCACATTAGCGGCTTACCGAGCTCACGAATTTATTACACTGGAAAAGCTCTGCTTTTTATACAACGACATCTCTGAACAAGGTTGTTCACCCGCACTGCACATCGACAAATGGCTCATCTTCGATAGGTCTGAGTTCGATCATGTGAGGCCAAATTGGCTCAGCTCCATAGGTCGGCAGGATCATCTCAATGCTACACTGTACTTGTTCAATGCAGCCCTTGTCCAATTCCCTGTAAACTATCTTGTGTATCTTCATGAAAGGAGCTTGACAGACCGCAACAAAGTTGTAGCCACTCGATTAAATGATCAGTTGTCGAAGCATACGGGGCTTGAGACACACTTCGAAGAGCACGCTATGGCAGACTGTTTTGCTAAAACCATTCGTCCCAGAATGGAGCAAACAGTAAATGCTTGGGAGTTTCGCAAAGCGGGTGATTTCTGTGCATTCGAGAGCGACAGCCAAGCCATTCAAGCCGCGTGCACCTTGGGATTATTGCCTATACCCGAAAATGTACTTAAGGCTATTTATTCTGGAGTGACCGAAATTTGACCGTGTGATTTCAACATCCTGTTGTTGGTAGAGACAAAAGGCAGTTAGTAAAAGGGGGCTAGTTGAAAGTATCTTTCCTAGGCAGTGTTTTCTGCTGATAACCTAGCTAAGATACTACCACAGCATATGGCTCAATCATTTCAACATGCACCGCGCCAAGCGCTTATTCTAAGTGGAAGCAACCTACTCGAAAGGGCTGTGCTTCATAACATTCGCGAACAAACAACGGCCATACAAGTCGTAGATATTTACCGCCAACAACTGCGAGAATTGGTGAAGTCTGAACACCCAGATAGAAAGTTTACAGAAGAAGAACTATACCAAGCAATGGCTGCGCAAAGCGATGCGCAAGACGACGAAAAGAACGGCACTTGGGTTTACTATCCCTGGCGGAATGTACTCGTTCATTGCCTTTCCAAAGAACAATTCATTCAGGTTCGTACTGTGCGCAACAAGCACAAAATTACCGATTCAGAGCAAGAGCTACTCGGCAGGAAGAGGGTAGGAATTGTTGGTCTCAGCGTGGGGCAATCTGTAGCAGTATCGCTTGCCATGGAGCGCATTTGCGGCAGCATGCGTATAGCAGACTTTGATACGCTTGAACTCTCTAACCTGAACCGCATCCGAAGCAGCATGATTCATCAAGGCGAACTGAAAACAACTATTGTCGCTCGAGAAATTGCCGAAATAGATCCCTTCATCGAAATAAGCTGCTTCGACAATGGCCTCACTGCAGAAAACATACATGACTTCATCGATGGCTTGGACCTGGTGGTGGATGAATGCGATAGTTTGGAAATGAAAATCATGTTGCGCAAAGTATGCAGACAAAAGGGCATACCCGTTGTGATGGATACCAGCGACTCGCTCATGCTCGATGTGGAACGTTTCGACCTGGAGCCCGACCGTCCCATTTTTCATGGACTCCTCGACGAGGAGAACACCATCGACTGGAATTCACCCCAACAGTGCATGGAAGCGCTTGCAGCCATAATTGAACCCACGCAAGCAAGTGCCCGAGCTCAAGAGTCGCTTATTGAAATTGGAAAGACCATAACCACATGGCCGCAACTGGCAACCGATGTCGCAATGGGAAGTGCTTTCGCGGCAAAGATCATTCGCCAAGTTCTTCTTGGCGATGAAATACGTTCAGGGAGGTTTCGCATGGACATCATTGAACACTACCGAACCCATTCTGTTTACCAAAAAACGAACGCAGCAAAGAATGTTTGATGTGGCTGGGGAATACCGTATTGAGGCGTTTCAGGCAATTGAGCACCCAGAATATTGCAATCTGTTTCACAATGGGCATACGGGGGTGCTTACCGAACTTGGCATTTTTAGGCTGAACTCCGCACAACCTTCATGGATGAATGACCCCAATGTCTTTGTGCTCATTGCCATAGATAGCCATCAAGAGGTTGTGGCAGGGTTGCGCATCCATAGATATAATGACGCCGCATCGTCACTCCCCATTATCGAGTCTATTAAAGATCAAGACCCACGCATCCTGCCGATTATTGAATCAACTCTGCCGGAAGGCACAGCAGAAGCTTGTGGCCTGTGGAGTGCTAAAAAGGTATTTGGCAGAGGCCTCACCCCTTTATTGTGCATTGCTGCTATTCCCGTAATGGCTGAAATTGGATTGACCAATTTTTTCTGTTTTGCAGCGCCGTATACCGAGAAAATGATTAAGACCAACGGACTCATTGAGGTGAATAGTGTTGGCGACAATGGTCGACTACCCTACCCCACACCCGAGTTTATCTCTGTTGTGCTCAAAAACCCCGACATTCATCGCATGGAATATGCAGATGAATTCAACCGAGAACGTGCATTTCATCTCATGAAAGACCCCGTGCACACATTCTATGAGGAATCACCGCGAGGGAGCATCAAGGTTCATTACGACCTTCGATTAAAGAAAAACAAGTGAATTCTCATTTAATGTAACTTAACTCACGATTGCCGTATAACGATCATTCAATTTACTCTGAATGACACCCAATACGACACGTCTTTTCCTTCTATTGGCTCTTCACTCCATAGCTACAAATGCTTTTGGTGGAGGCCCACAAGGCTCGCTGTTAATCGAAAAATGCAGCGTTTACAATGGCTCAAAAGAAATTTCACTTGCGGAAATAATCAACAGTCATGAGTACACCGAAATTCCAACAGGCGCCCCAAATCTTGGTCTTACCAACCAATGGCAGTATGTAAAATTCTCCTTCAATCAGGCCACGTCGAATAAACAATTCACTTGCTATGTCGGTAATAGTTCGATTGAAAAAATAGAACTATACAGCCTGTCCAGCGAGCCACAGCTGCTATCACAAGCAGGCAGCACTATAGAAAACAAGGGAGAATTTATTACGCCTTCAGGTTTTGCTCTTAGTCTTCCAAACGCAGCGCAAGGCGAATACGTATTGCGCATGCAATCCAGCAAGCAACTTATTGCGCCTATTTATGTGGGCGACAGCAATCAAATTCTATGCATGGCCGGAGATGAAGACGCAATCATGTATCTCTACTTTGGCATCATCGTAGTGCTCTTTTTTTACAACCTCTTTCTCGCCTATGCAACTCGTGAACGAGCTTATGCCAGTTATTCATTTTACATCCTTTCCATAGCACTTACGCAAGCCGTTCTTTTTGGTTTTGGAAACGCCTATGTGTGGCAAGGCAACGAGTGGCTTGGACGAAACGGTGTTCACCTCATGGGGGCTTTAAGCGGCATCACCACCGTGTTTTTCGCGCGTAACTTTCTTAGGCTGAAAACATACACCCCATTAATTGACAAGGTATTGTTGGGCTATGCGGCATTGTATTGCATCTCATTGGCTCTTTGCTTTGCTGGCTATGGAATAGAAAGCTATAGCCTTATTAACTTCTGCGCTGCATCCTCCATCTTGCTCATAGTTGCATCTGTAAAAGCCCGCAAAAAAGGGAACAGATCGGCCGGCTTCTTTCTATTAGCGTGGTCGGTGTTCATAGTTGCATGCACCATTTTCGCGATGAAGGATTTTGGAATTTTGCCCTATAACTTCTGGACGGTATACTCGCTTCCTTTCGGATCTGCCATAGAGGGAGTTTTACTTTCATTTGCTTTAGCCGACAAAATCAACCTGATGAGAAAACAGAAAGAAGATGCTGATGCCCAGCGCATCAAAGCAATCGAATCACAAAATGAAATTCTTGAGACCAAGGTTCACAAACGCACTGCGCAGTTAGAGGAAGCCAAAGACCACATTCAATCTCAGTTTGATGATTTGCGTATTGCACAAAAACAATTGGTGGAATCCGAAAAACTTGCGGGACTTGGCCAAATGACGGCAGGAATTGCGCACGAACTGAACAATCCAATCAACTTCGTGACCTCCAATGTGGGGCCGCTTCAGCGTGACATTGAAGATGTGCTCGAGCTACTGGACGGATACCAGGCAT
>CAMBPD010000065.1 GCA_945869405.1 Chryseobacterium gleum
AAGTCATAATCCAATAAACAGTTTATCCAGACAAAAGTTTCACCGTTCCATGATTACAAATGACGGATTACGAATTACAGATTAACCCGTCATCCGTCATTTGTAATCTGTCATCCGTCATCGAAGATTATCGATTAGCCTCGAACTTCTGTCCAACAATATCCCAGTTGATCACATTGAAAAACGCTGTGATGTAGTCGGGACGGCGGTTTTGGTAGTGCAAGTAGTAGGCGTGTTCCCACACGTCCATGCCGAGAATAGGGAAGCCTCCACAGCCGATGCCGGGCATGAGAGGCACGTCTTGGTTGGCTGTAGAGCA
Organism: Chryseobacterium gleum; assembly: GCA_945869405.1. GTDB lineage: Bacteria > Bacteroidota > Bacteroidia > Flavobacteriales_D > Sanyastnellaceae > JAIBBG01. The sequence continues at coordinate 320 of CAMBPD010000065.1, forward strand.
AACGTCGACCTTACCGCCTTTGTGCACGCAAAGCCAAGCCCAACCCGAGCCGAAGCGCGTAACGCCGGCCTTGGTGAATTCTTCTTTGAACTTCTCAAAGCTTCCGAATGCCTCGTCGATAGCGGCTACCAGAGCACCTGTTGGGACGTTGGATCCGCCTGGAGTCATAACTTCCCAAAACAAGTTGTGATTATAAAAACCGCCGCCATTGTTGCGCACAGGCATTTTGTCAAAACCACTTACTAGAATTTCTTCGATGGTGAGGTTTTCCAAGTCGGTGCCTGCGATGGCTGCATTCAGGTTGTTGGTATACGCCGCGTGGTGCTTGTCGTGGTGAATCTCCATGGTGCGCGCGTCGATATGTGGTTCCAACGCATCGAATGCATAAGGAAGAGGAGCAAGTGTAAATGCCATAAGTATAAAATTTTACTGCGAAAGTAGCAACAGAAGGATTGACAAATGACCAATGAAGAGTGTGAAATGACAAGTGTCGAATTATTAGCCATTCGCTACTCGCTATTCGCCACTTCAAATTAGGCAAATCGCGGTTAATAACTCACGTTTTTTAGGTGGATAACCTCCTGTTAATCCCTTTGTGTCAAGATATATTTGAACCGAGAAAGTGCGCCAGCCCGAGTGCCTCGATGTGTTCGGCTGATTGCACATGAAAATCAACGAAAATCATAACACAAGAAGTATCCACGCATGGGCTTATTCAGCTTCTTAACACAAGAAATTGCCATTGACCTTGGCACTGCTAATACCATTATCATTCAGAACGATAAGGTGGTGGTCGATGAACCCAGTATTATAGCTCGTGACCGTCAGTCCAATAAGACTGTTGCCATTGGACGAACAGCACAACAGATGCATGGCAAGACGCACGAGAACATTAAGACTATTCGTCCGCTGAAGGATGGTGTAATAGCGGATTTCCATGCTGCGGAAGACATGATCAAGGGCATGATTAAGATGATTTCCAAGGGTCGTGGATTGTTTCAGCCATCGTTGCGCATGGTTATTTGCATTCCGTCGGGCATCACCGAAGTAGAGAAGCGGGCAGTGAAAGACAGTGCTGAGCACGCTGGTGCCAAGGAGGTATACCTCATTCATGAGCCTATGGCAGCAGCGATTGGTATCGGCATCGACGTAGAGGAGCCCATGGGCAATATGGTAATCGACATCGGTGGAGGTACTTCAGAAATTGCGGTTATTGCACTTGGAGGAATTGTTACAGACAAGAACATCCGTGTAGCGGGCGATGAGTTCACTCAGGATATCGAGGAATATATGCGCCGACAGCACAATATACTTATTGGTGAGCGCACAGCGGAACAAATTAAAATAGAGGTAGGCGCAGCATTGCCTGAGCTCGACAATCCGCCGGCAGACTACAACGTGCGCGGTCGCGATTTGATGACGGGCATTCCAAAGGAAATTGCTGTCTCTTACTCGGAAATAGCACATGCCTTGGATAAATCGATTTCGAAAATCGAAGAAGCTATCATGAGTTGTTTGGAAAACACTCCTCCGGAACTTTCAGCCGATATTTTCAAAACGGGTATTTACCTGGCGGGCGGTGGAGCATTGTTGCGCGGACTCGACAAGCGTATCAGTCAGAAAACGAAGTTGCCCGTGCACGTGGCCGACGACCCATTGCGAGCAGTGGCCCGCGGAACGGGAATAGCCCTGAAGAACATCAACAAGTTCCAGTTCTTGATGCGTGAATGACGCAGCGGTCTTCCCAATCAACCTTTTGACCTCGACCTTACCTTAGTAGCGAAGCGAATCGATGAAGAATATTCTGGTTTTACTCCGTCGGTTTTACCTCTTCCTAATTTTTCTTGCATTGCAGGCAATTGCACTGAGTTTTCTGTTTCGTAACAACCGTTTTCACGGCTCAGAATTTATTCGGCACAGCAGCGATTGGACAGGCAACATATATACCCAACGGGCAGAGCTTTCAGAGTATTTGCGATTAGGCGAGATAAACGACCAGTTATCTCTAGAGAATGCACTTCTTCGCAGTTCAGCACAAGAAAATTATTGGAGTTTGCGCACAAAGGCCGATACACTGAACGATACAACACGCGTTCAGCGCTATGTATACAGGACAGCCAAAGTGGTCAACGCCTCGGTGAACAGGGAGAAGAATTATATAACCATCGATAGAGGAACGCTTGGAAATGTGAGTGCTGACATGGGTGTCATTGCGGGGGGCAATATCGTTGGAGTGGTTCGCAGCGCTAGTAAGCACTTCGCAGTGGTCATGCCTGTCATTCACTCTGATTTCAAAGCAAGTGTCCGACTGCGTAAATCGGGAGCCTTTGGATCGTTGGTATGGCGGGGTGGTGATGCACAAATTGCGGACGTTATAGACATTCCCAAGAACATCCCTGTAGCGGAGGGCGACACGATTGTTACGAGCGGATATTCAACGTATTTTCCAGCCAACATTCATATTGGAATCGTTGAATGGATAGACGACAGCGACAATGATTATCATCTCATAAAAGTGCGACTGGGAGCTGATTTTAGACGGCTCGATCACGTGCTCATAGTGAGTGATATCTTCAAGCAAGAACAAGATACATTATTGAACAAAGTAGAACAACAAGATGCTGCAAGCAGTAAGCGTTAATATCGTACGTATTGTTTTTTTAATTCTGCTGCAAGCGCTTATTGTGAGCCGTGTACAATTGTTCGACGGACTTATCTTCCCTTGGGTTTATATTTTCGGCATTCTCATGTTGCCCTTTGAAACACCGCGTTGGATGGTGATGGTGGTAGGTTTTTTCGTTGGGTTGCTAATGGATTACTTCTCGGGACCACTTGGCCTCCACACTTCGGCGTGTGTTTTCCTTGGATTCATGCAAACCGTGATTCAAAAGTTACTTGCACCTCGAGAGGGCTATGATTTAACTCAACGACCCACCGTACATCGAATGGGGCTTGCTTGGTATGTAACCTACGCGGGCGTGCTGACTTTGGCGCATCACAGTTGGTTTTTCTTTATGGAAGTATTTCGTTTTACAGATTTTTTGTACCAGGTATTCCACATCCTACTGAGCACCTTGGCTACCCTGATATTGATGACCATTGGTCAATACCTGATCTACAATTCTAAAGGCGCGCAAGTGTGAACCAATTCGACGGGCGAAAGATTACAATCATTTTGATCGTTTGCGTAACTGCAATCATCTACGTTATCCGATTGTTTTTTTTGCAGGTGGTTAATTCCACTTGGAAAGAGCAGGCCACAGCACTTACAGAGGAGGAAATACCACTTTATCCGCCGCGCGGAATCATCTATGATCGCACGGGAAAAATGCTGGTTACCAACCAAACGGTATACAACTTAATGGTCGTTCCCAAAAAGGTTGGGAATTTTGATACACTATCGATTTGCAAGCTGCTGCGTATTAAAAAGGACGACATCGATAATTTATTTGCTAAAGCAAAGGCACGTGGTGAGTTTCATCGCCCACAGTTGCTTGTTGAGCAGATTACGCCAAGCGATTATGCGGCAATGTCGGAGCAGCTATACAAGTACAATGGTTTCTATGCAGAGTCGCGCACGTTACGTGTTTACCCGCAAAGCGCAGGGTCCCTGTTCTTAGGAGATGTAGGGAAAATATCACCGGAGGAATACAAGAAGAACCCATATTATACCAAGCAGGAGTACTTGGGCAAAAGCGGAATTGAAAAGGCCTATGAAAACGAGTTAAGGGGAGTGAAGGGTATCAACTACGCCTTTCGAGACAACGTGGGAAACATAAGGGAGCACGCGGGCGACAAGGAAGACAAGCCCGCCGCACCAGGCACCGACTTGGTGTGTACCATGGATGCTGATTTGCAGGTTTACGGCGAAATGCTTATGCAGAATAAGCGTGGTTGCATTGTGGCAATTGAGCCTTCTACAGGCGAAATCTTGGCCATGATTTCTGCCCCAACATACGACCCTAATTTGCTTGTTGGGCGCGTGCGCGGCCACAACTTTAACGCACTAAATAATGATCCTCAAAAACCTTTATTCAATCGCGCAACACAAGCGCAGTACCGTCCGGGCTCAATCTTCAAACTCGCTCAATCACTCACCGCTCTGCAAACAGGGGCAATAACTTCGCAGACGCGCATTCATTGCAACAGAGGTGTAATTGGTTGCCACGGTGGGCACAGCAACGACGATCTTGAAATGGCGATCGTGCATTCGTGTAATCCCTATTTCCGGGAGGTCATGCACCGTGTAGTTGAAGCAGATCGCGACAATAGTAGCCGCTTCAAAGACGCTCGTCTTGGGTTGGAAATATGGCAGGGTTACATCATGCAATTTGGTTTTGGCACTGATGTTCACAGCGATATACCTGGCGTGAAAAAGGGTAGTGTGCCCGGTGTGGCATTCTACGATAAGTGGTATGGCAAGGAGCAATGGGCTTTCAGCACTATTTATTCGTTGAGTATAGGCGAAGGTGAAATGCTAGTTACTCCGCTGCAGATGTGCAACATGGCATGTGTAATTGCCAACAAAGGGTGGTATGTACCACCGCATACCATTAAACAAATTGGTCTCGGAGGAATGCCTCGAGAAGATTATCTGAAGCGCTACCAATTGGGCATAGACTCATCACATTTTACGACGGTAATCAACGCAATGGAGAAGGTGATGCAGCCCGGTGGAACAGCATGGAGGGCCGCGCCCAAGGATATCGTTGTGTGCGGGAAAACAGGGACGGTTCAAAACGCAGGGGGCAAAGAAGACCATGCGGTTTTCATTTGTTTCGCTCCAAAGGATAACCCACGAATTGCAATAGCGGTATACACAGAAAATGCAGGTTTTGGCGGAACGTGGAGCGCTCCTGTAGCGACGCTAATGATCGAGCAATACCTCAACGACTCTATCGCTGAGGGCAGCAAGGCCCGTGAGAAAATAATACTCGACGCAAACTTCCTAGATCGATGAGTGCACCACGCCAACACCCTCTTGCCAATGTCGATTGGTTGACTGTAATCGTGTACGGCATATTTGTCTTGTTCGGATGGATGAATATTTATAGCGCAGCTGTTGTGGATACGAACCCGAGTCCATTCGACATCAGTCAGGAATACGGGAAACAGTTTATGTTCATCCTCATCAGTGGGTTTCTTGCTTTTTTGATTCTCTACATGGAGGGGGAGTTCTTCAACAAGTTTGCAATTTTGATTTATTGCGTTTTTATAGCACTGCTTGGATTGGTGTTGGCCATTGGCACCACTGTCAACGGCGCTAAGGCGTGGATACAAATGGGTGGTTTTGCACTGCAACCGGCAGAGTTTGCGAAGATTGGAGTTGGCCTCATGCTGGCAAAGTATATTTCCAATACCAAAACGAGCTTCAACAGTTGGAAGCCTCGTTTTGTTACTGGTCTCATCATAGGGTTTCCTGCCGCACTTATTTTGTTGCAACCCGACGTTGGCTCGCTACTCACGTTTGTGGCCTTTATTCTTGCACTCTACCGGGAAGGCCTTTCGGGCAATATTCTCATCATAGGATTGGGCGCTGTCGTATTTGGTGTGCTCAGCATTATTACGGGGTTTAGTCGGATCGACTACCCATACTTTGGTGAGCAAAGCGGGGTTTTTGTGTTGATGAGTATTGTGTTTGTGATTGGTACAATCTTTATGTTTCTGATCCGAACCTTTGTGGTGCCGCGAAACAGGCGTAAACTTTTTCTCATCACATTTTTATCCACCGCTGCCGCTATTGGGTTCAGTTACTCCGTGAATTTTTTGGTGGATGGTGTGCTGCAGAAGCACCAGAAAACACGCATCTACGTAACGCTGGGGTTGGAGGAAAAGGAAGAGGATCGTGATGCAATGATGTCTGATTCCGAAACTGCCGAAGCCGCAGTGGTAACTACGAAAAAGAAAGATGACCCTGGATACAATGCACGGATGGCAAAAATCGCCGTGGGCAACGGTGGACTAATCGGGCAGGGATATATGAAGGGCCCAATGTCTAAAAACAAGTATGTGCCAGAGCGATGGACAGACTTTATTTTCAGCGTGATTTCGGAGGAATGGGGATTCTTCGGGAGTTTTGCAGTCGTTGCGTTATTTGTCTTTTTGATTGTACGCATTATCAATATGGCCGAACGACAGAGGTCTCAGTTCTCTCGAATTTATGGCTATTGCGTGGCATCCATTTTCTTTTTGCACTTGCTGATTAATGTGGGCATGGTGATAGGTCTTGCGCCAATCATCGGTATTCCATTGCCTTTTATGAGCTACGGGGGCTCATCACTTATGGGCTTCACTTTGTTGCTATTCATCTTCCTGCGTTTGGACGCAGAGCGATTGAGTGTATTTCGTTGATGAGTATGCGTCGAAATATCCGAACTACCCCCGCAGCTTCTCGCGTATCTGCTTCATGAACTTTGAAGGGAAAACAAAGTTGTTTAGCGCCTCATTTTCCGTATGCAGTATTTCTTGCTTATTGCCTCTCCACGATAATTCTCCATCGTAGATGAAGTTAATGTGGTCGCCTGTTTCGAGCACCGAGTTCATGTCGTGGCTGATAACCACAGTGGTTGAGTTGAACTCATAGGTTATTTCGCGAATGAGGTTGTCGATTACAATGGCGGTTTGTGGGTCGAGTCCAGAATTGGGCTCATCACAAAACAGATAGCGAGGGTTCAATGCTATGGCCCGAGCGATACCCGTTCTTTTTTGCATACCTCCTGAAAGTTCGCTAGGGTAGATCTTGTTTTTCCCCTCTAGGTTTACGCGTTTCAGGCAGACATTTACGCGATCAAGCATTTCACTTTTACTCATCGAGCTAAACATCTGTAACGGAAATAAAATATTTTCCTCTACAGTGAGTGAACTGAATAATGCGCTCCCCTGAAAGAGCATCCCCATTTCCTGACGTATATCTTTTCTGTCCCACCGATCGAGGGTGGTGAAGTTCCGTTTATCGAAAAAGATTTCACCTGCATCAACCTCCATCAATCCTACGATACACTTGGTGAGTACCGATTTTCCCGAACCGCTGCGGCCAATGATGAAATTTACTTTGCCGGGAAAGAATTCGGTTGTCACATTTTTCAGCACATCGTTTCCGGCAAAGCTTTTCGATATGTTCTTCACCTCAATCATAACAGTAATAATTGAGTGAGTATATAATTGGTGATAAGAATGAGCACCATGCTGTATACCACTGCTCGGGTGCTGCTGGCGCCAACCTCACGCGGGCCGCCGCTAGTGAAGTATCCGTGAAAGGCGCTCACACTGGTGATGATGAATGCGAAGAAAAACACTTTAACGAGTGAGTAGCTTACCTGCCACATTTCGAAACCGTATTGCAGACCATACTCGAAATCATTCAGCGATACCACTCCAGTCGTGTAGCCCACGAAGGCCCCCGCGGCTACACCGATGAACATAGAGAGCACCACCATAAATGGAAAGATGAAAATCGCTGCTACAATTTTGGGTAGAATAAGGTAGCTCGCCGAGTTGATCCCCATGATTTCCATAGCGTCTATCTGCTCAGTAATGCGCATGGTTCCTATTTCAGACGATATGTTGCCTCCAACCTTTCCAGAGAGAATGAGACAAACTATGGTTGAGGAGAACTCGAGAATCATGGTTTGGCGGGTTGTATACCCGATGGTCCAGCGCGGAATCCAACCGCTGTCTATATTGGCTGCGGTTTGCAGTGTCACAACGGCACCCATGAACAACGAGAGCAACGCGACAATACCGAGCGATTGCAACCCGATTTTATCAATCTCCTGCACGATGAGTTTCCAATAAATCTTTCGTTTTTCGGGTTTGGTAAACACGTTTACCATGAGCAGGAAGTACTTGCCGATATGAAGATAGACAGATGACATTGTAGGCAAACATAGCACAAGCAGCGTTTTGGTATCTACGCCTGTAAACTTGTCTTTGCACAGTTAAAAGTGAATGAAATAGGAGGTCTATTTTTTCAATTTTGAGCGAATAATTTCCTTGATAAAGGGAATTGTATATGCGCTGAAAAGGAAGAAAGGGTAGAATAATCGACTGGCCCAAGTGCTTGGTGGTGGCCATGCTAGAAGAGAAAACAGGCTGTACCTCGCGCTAAATATGCAAATCGTGATGCAAAGAAACCATCCGGCAAGAGGCCAGCGAAAATCTTTTTCGGCGGCGAACACCATGTAATTGAGCAGTGGTGTTGCGCTATACACCCAACCGCTAAGGCTTGCCAACAAAAGGAATATGTGCGGTAGATTGTCTGTCATGGAACTACTTATCTTCGCAGATAAATCAACGAAAGTATGCAATCAAAAATGAAGTTAATCCTTTGTGCGGGCCTTCTGGCGGTATTGGTTGCATCGTGCGCAACCAACAAGAAGCGTCGCTGCAATTCATGCCCTAAGTGGGAAGACCGAATCGAATGGACCTCTCATCATCCAACCTATGAAGAAAAGTACCGACCTGGAAGCCGCCCTTAGGCCTTTTTTACCTGCTGAGGCGCTTTCTTTGGCTTGCGATAAGTTGCGTGAACATCCGCATCATTTGGTAATTACCGAGCCTCGCTCTACCAAGCTCGGCGATTTCACGGCAGACCCGCGCACGGGCAGACATGTGCTTACAGTGAATGGCAACTTAAATAAGTATGCATTTCTCATTACGCTCATGCACGAACTGGCGCACTTGGTCACGTATGTGAACCATCGCGAAAGGGTGAAGCCGCATGGAGCCGAATGGAAGACATGCTTCAAACAAACCCTCGGACCATTTCTTCGTCGGAATGTGTTTCCCGAAGAAGTGGCAAAGGCAATCGCTGCGTATTTATCTAATCCAGCCGCATCTACTTGTGGTGACATTCATCTTTCGAAAACACTCGCTCGTTACGATAAAAAAAGCCACCCCGATATTCAGCTGCTCGATGACATTCCGCACAATGCACGCTTTGTATATGGCCGAGAGCACCGCGTTTTTATCAAAGGCGAACGACTTCGCACGCGTTATCGCTGTTTCGAGGAAGCAACCAAGCACGAGTACCTATTTAGTCCCCTAGTGAAAATCAGACATGTCAAATAAAAAGAAAGCCATTCGAACGTGATCGAATGGCTTCCTTTTTTATACTTGAGGTAAATTAGTTCCGCTGTAGCTTGAGGGTTTTCGTTTTCCCGTCTTCACCAATCACTCGTACCATGTAAATTCCTCGCTTGAGGTTTTCCAGTGGAATTTCCACAAACTGACATGGCTCTGAAGAGTGCTGGTGTGTTTGAGTAAATATGGCTTTGCCCGTGAGGTCTAAAACGCTTATCGTAAACGCGTCAGTCATAGGCTCATCAAATACCAACTCTACTCTGCCATCCATACCTACGATACGGGCTGAAGAAACAGGGTGCTGCATGCGTTCCTGAGCCATGGCAGAGGAGCCGGCTATCAAGAAAAACAATACAAGCAGTGTAAAAAATCTTTTCATTCGTATCAATTCGTTCGTTGGTTTACGAGCACGAGCTTCGCGAAGATACGCTTTTCGATAGATTTATCAACATTTAGCGGCTAATAATTCTAAATAAGATTAGAACTGCAAGCGTAGTTGAACATGGACGTCCGATCGAATGCGTTCAGTTGGTGATGCGCTTTCCTCGGTGATTACGCGGTTTTGGTCATAAAGAAATGTGCCGTAGCGCACCCAAAGATCGACCCCACGGGCGATGTCCCATTTAACCATTCCGTAAATGCGCGAGCCCTTTCCAGTGTAGGGAAGAATACTGAATGCATAAAGCACATCGGTTTCATAGGCGTAAATGCGTGCGTTCCAATCTGGGCAATCCATCAAGGCGTATCGCAATGTAAATGTGGCTCTCGAACCCAATCGCTTGTAGTTGATGTCTTGGTAAACAACGAACCCTCGGCTGCTTTCGTTTTCTTGCCAGAAGAACGACCATTCAGCGCGTGTGCGCAATTGCACATTTGGGTGTGCTTGATAGGATCCATTCACACGCCAGTTTTCTTGAACAACCCCAGTAGGGTAGGTTATTGAAACATCTGTACTCGAGGAGTTGAGCACGTTTTCGCGTCGGCGGTAGCGCAAGTATATTTCGTTTTTTTTGTCAGGTTTGTAATTCAGTTGCACCAGGTAATCGGTCGCCACACTCGGGGCGTCAACCCGATAACGCAACCAAGGGTAACGAATAATATCTGCATAAGCCACTAAGGTGAAACGTGGATTTAAATTCGCCTGAATACCGGCATAGAGTGCACGCTCGTTGGAAGCTGTCAGACTGTTTTCACCGAAAACATTGGCCTTGGTATTTTGGTAGTTGTTCCCAAACCAACGGTGAACAGCACTCACGGTAAGGGCCGGATGCAGTGCGGCTACAAATCCATTCAGCATGGAAAACCCACCATTCTGACTTCGGGCTGCTTCGCCAAAGAAATTGGCGTTGCCGAGCACGGCTTGGTAATCGATGCCGAAGTTGGAGTTTTCTGAACCGGAAAAACGGTACAAATAGGCCAAGTCTTGATTGGGTTGAAGTTGCGCATTCAGTGCCGTCCGTATTCCGGTAAACCCCACGGAAAATGCTCGGTGGCTGTACTTGATGTTTCCACCGTAAACAATTTCACGCACTTGGTTTTTGTTGGCTATTTCGCTCGCAGTGCGGTGCAGGCCACCTGCGGGAAGACTGGAAACGATAAACTCATCATCTGTGAGAACACTGTCGACCGCCTCGTCGATATTGCCGTCCAGACGTTTATCGGAATAAAAGGGAGTGACTTCCCAGTTCTTTCTACCGAACGTTGCCGCAGCACCCCGAAAAAAATTAGTTTCCTGCACACTTGAGTAAGGCCTCAGTCCAATGCCGTTTCGCTTCACGTTTGCGATAAAGGATGATTTGCCAAAGGCAAGACCATTCCAACAGGTAAGGCCTTGCCCAAATAGCGCTTGGTAGTCGCCTACCACAAGTCGCCGAAGCCAGGTTTGGCCGCTGTACATAGCGTGTATGCTGTAAAAATCTGGACCTTTCTCGAGCGATTCGCCCGCGTCTTTTTCCAACGTGAACCCGGCGCGAAAGCTCTTTTTGTAATTCAGTCGGTAGCGTGAATACACGTAGTCGGGGGAGCCTTCATAATCAGGGAGGCCTGTTTCTGGGTCGGGAATAAAACCTTCTTGTACTTGCAGATTCCTTTTGTAACGAATGAATAAATCGTGAGTGGATTCTTTCCAGAACTCGGCAAGACTGAATCCTTTCAGGCTTAGAATGGGCTCTACCGTTGTGAACCAAACTAAAATGCGGATGGTAGGTATATCGAAATCTTCGACGGCTTGCAGCTCGAAGATGCTGCGCAAAGCACCGAAGCGCGCAATGTGTTTCTGCAAGTTGGCGATTTGGATATCGGTTAGTATGTGAAGCTCCCTGAGCTCTTCCACACTTGCTGCATTGAGGTTGAGGGGGTGCTCGTAGTAAAATGCGAGATCTTCGAAAAGATTGGTATAGTCGAGCTCTTGTCCCTCATCGAGCGCTGAAGCGATCTCTTCAATACGTTGTTCGATTATGGAATTCTTTAACTCATCGGTTTGAGCAAGTGCGCACATACTGGGCAACCCTGCAAGCCCAATCCATATTGCCAAGGCTTTCATCGAAGTGCGAAGGCGAGGCATCATGGTTTTGCCAAATCAGAAAAGGTGAGCGAAATGTGGGGGTTGAAGCCGAGAATTGGATGGTATCCGGCTGCCATATCAAGCATCCAAGAGTTGAGTTTCCAGCCAAACCCGAAAGTATAGCTACCTGGGTTGGAGGCAAAACCCCCGCGCACCACAATCGACTCGGCAATTTTGTATTCGAGTCCGGCCCGAACGGCGGGGTCGTGCAGCGTGCTCTTGTATACCTCGCTGGTGAGCATCACTTTTTTCGACAGTTTGTATGTTGCTCCCAACCGCATGGCTCCTGCAACACGCTCGTCAAGGTATTCCGATAGTTTTGCGCGCGAGGGGTTACTTAAATGTGCTCCTATAGTAAGCTTCGAGTTTAGGCGGTAGAGGAAGCCCCCTTCCGCGCTTAGTGCGGCTGAGCGGCCGTAATTCTCGCCTATGCGGGTTTGATAAAAATTGAGCTGCACACCAACATCGAACTTTTCTCCGAGTCCCATGGCGTAGGCCATGCCTGTTTTGGATGCGCTAAACTCAGAGTATCCGAAGCTGTGATAGCTCCCGGCTATTGTGCCCCGGCCTAGTTTGCCGGCGATAAAAAAACCTTTGTCGCTGAGAGCCGACAGCCCGAAACGATTTTCGTAGTAGACACCAGCAGCGAGGCGTTCAATACCGTTGAGGCCAGCCTGGTTGTGAAAGGCGCTCCAACCATCACTCATTGCGGTATACGCTCCAGCTAAGGCTGTTGACCTTCCGCCAGCGTTGTCGCTGATTTGAGCAATCGCCGATGAACCAGCAACGAAGGTCACAAGTAAGAAGATTAGTTGTCTCATCACGCGACCAAGATAATCGATTGGAAGGAATACTCAGTCGTTGTGAAAGGGCAAAAAAAATTCCGACCTAAGTCGGAATATTTCTATTGTGCGGGCGGAGGGACTCGAACCCCCATGCCTCACGGCACCAGATCCTAAGTCTGGCGCGTCTGCCAATTTCGCCACGCCCGCAAGCAAGGCGGCGCGAATATACACAATGCCATGGATTAGCGTATCTGATTTTTGGATTTTACGCGTGCACTCATCCTACATTAGTTTTGTAAATCCCAAGAAATAAAGATATTTCGTCACAAAATCACTTACCATGAATATCGAAAGAAAGGACATTGACACACTAAATGCAGAACTTCACATTCTCGTTTCTTCTTCTGATTACGCAGAACGTGTAGACAACGCGTTGAAGAAACAACGCAAAACGATGCAGTTGCCGGGGTTCCGCCCGGGAAACATACCCATGTCGCTCATAAAGCAAAAGTTCGCAAAGAACATCCTCGCGGAGGAAATCAATAAGGTGATACAGGATAGTTTGTACAGGTTTTTATCGGAAAATAAAATTGAAGTCCTGGGAAGCCCTATTCCTGCCGCCGACAACGAGGCGGTTGGCAATTGGGAGAACCCCGGCGATTTTAAGTTTACTTATCAGATAGGGTTGGCACCTGCAGTAGAGGTTGATCTAACGTCAACAATGATGTTCGATTACTATAAAGTGAATGTCGATGATGCGATAATCGATCGACAAGTGAAAGACTTGGCGCGCCGTTACGGAAAAATGTCGGATCCGACCATCTCCGAAGCCGAGGATATGCTCATGGTAGAGTTGAGTGAAATGGAGGCTGAAGGCATGGTGAAGGAGGGTGGCATCACCAACAAAACAACCGTTTCTATCGAGTTTGTAAAGGACCTAGCAACGCGTGCCTCGCTCGTTGGGCTGAGTGTGGGAGGCGTTGTAGAAATAGATCCACATAACCTCACTGAGAATCATGAGGATCTTGCCAAGATGTTGGGTGTCGCACACCACGATGTTCACCACCTCACGTCGAAATTTCAATTGAAGGTGAATGAGGTGAAGCGCATCGAACCACACGTTATGGATCAGGAGCTTTTCGACAAGTTATATGGACCCGGAGAGATCAGCGCTGAGGCTGAAATGCGTGAGAAAGTAAAGTCAGATTTAGAAGTGATGTTCGCTCGTGATTCAGATTTTTTGTTCAAGCGTGAATTCGC
>CAMBPD010000066.1 GCA_945869405.1 Chryseobacterium gleum
ATTCACTTCGGCCGAAATCAAGCATTTTGACCTTGCTCTCCACATTTACGGCAACCTCTACCCTGCCCTCTTCGGAAAACACGGTAACTTCAATCCCCACAGGTGGACTTAAAAATTTCCAGCCACGCTCAGCCACAATTGGATTGCTAGAGCTGTTGTTTTTAGTATCGCGTAGATTCAACTCGCGAAGCACCTCTTGAGCTAAGTGGAACGCACGTTGCTTGGAGCAATAAAATACTTTGGACGTCATGTTGGTTCGTTTAGAGCTCAACAAAAATGCTCTAATTCTTCAGATTACCAAAGGAAATAGCAACAATATCAACCAATTACAACAATTAATTGACAGTTTCGTCATACGTGTCGATGAAAAATAAATTGAAAACTTTCCCTATTTACCCAATTCAACGCGAATTGCATTGAACTCCATTTGAACCTCTGAGGGAGGATTGAAATATCCGTAGGCCAAATGCGGAAACTCTTGCTTGAGCTTTACCATCATTTGCCTCACTCCCATGCCGGGTTGAAGTTCGGTGATGCCCAACTTTCCCAAGTACCAATCTGGGTCGATGTTGAAGTTACGCCACTGAATCATTGACAAATCGCTGAATCGGATCCACTCCCGCAGAGCTTCATACTCCTCTTGCTGATCGGTCATTCCGGGAAATGTGAAGTAATTGATACTCGCCCATCCACCATATTGACGCGCGATACGAGCACTTTCCTTTATGTCCTCAAACGCATAGTTATTGGGGAGATAATAGGATTCATAAATTGACTTACGCGCCGAGTTGGTGCTTACGCGTATAGAATTCAAGCCAGCCTTCATCAATTCTTCCACTGCCTTTGGCTTACTTCCATTGGTATTCAAGTTGATGATGCCCCGAGAGGTCTTTTTGCGAATCGCCACAATAACATCGCGCATGAGTTGCCATACCAACAGAGGCTCTCCTTCGCACCCCTGTCCAAAACTCACTATCGGCCTATCAGCAGTTTCTAAATGAGGAATCGTGAACTCCACAATTTCCTCAACAGTAGGTATAAATGTGAGTCGATCTTGAGGTGAAGTGAGCTCGTGCTCTTCCGGCTGAAATGAAATACACCCTAGGCAATTACTGTTACACGCGGGTGAAACAGGAATTGGGCATTCCCACCGTCCCATGAAAAAATTTCGTGCTGCCGGACAGCTGTATCGAATACTGCAGTTGTTTCCCAAGTGTTGGACGAGGCGATTTTCCGGATGCTTCACTAATCTCTTCGCGGTTTCCTCTATGATAAACTCTCTGTCAAAATTCTCGAGGTCTTGTCGTTCATCCTGATCGATTCGCACGGCTGTGGTGTAAAACTTGCCTTCATACCAACCAACGACGGTATAACAGAACAAGGGCAACGTGGGCGCTCCTTCCTCCTCGGTGCCAAATGCCGCCATATACAATTGAGTGTAGGCAGGCGCGTTGAGCGCTGCCACCGCTTGCACATCCTCTCTTATATCGAACTCACCCGTGTCAACGTTCAAGCCATACGGCCTGCGACCGGGCAGCGTAAACAGATCACTTCCCGTAGGCAATTCAATAAAGTCTTCGGGCGTTAGTGGATAAACGTCGTAGCCGCTTCTTCCTACAGCTTCATAGCGCATATCCTCGAAGATATTGCCATCTGCATCTGCAAAGACCATGAAGGGCACACGGGGAGGATGATTGAGAGGTTTCATGAACAACCTTGAATTTTATTTGATAACACCTTTTTCGCGCATGATTGCGTTGAGTTTTTCCACCATGACAAGTGTAGCTGGACAACGAGGCATATTAGGAATGAAGACCTCCTGCACTTGGTCGGCAAAATCTTTTCGATGGAAGTGTGGGAATTCAGCGCAATCAGACGGGCGAATTTCATAGATAGTGCATAGCCCATTCTTCTTGTCGAGATGCTGACATGGTGTTGAATCATTCATTACATCACCACTTTTCTCTTCAGTATATAAATACTTGTTGTAATACTGAGCGGGAGATAATCCGACATGGTCTGCAACCCTCTTTATCTCTGACTTTTTCCATGTGGGCGTCATTCCATTGCAACAACTTCCGCATGCCACGCAACTTATTTCTTTCCACGTTTCCTCGGTAGCCTTTTTAACATCTGCCAACAAACTCTTTGGCTTCTTCTTCACTACCGCCCTCAACTCAACGGAAAGACTTTTCTTTTTTGCGTGGGCTCTTCGCGTGTAATACGACACATCAATTTTCTTCATGGAGACTTAAATAGTAGCCGAAAATAGAAAGCATAACTGAGGCTCACATTGATTTTCCACGTTACTTATTGGCTATCCTTTGTTGATGATTGACAATAAAAAAAAAGGCAAGTCTGATTTATCGCACCGCTACAACCATCTGCCTTTGCTGCCTTCCGGCCCTGGAGGATTAGACAGGAGCTGGTCGTAAAAGACTTGCCCTTTGGCGGCAAAAGTAAGGTTCTTTCAACAAACCTGCGTAGGTTTTTTATTCAAATTGGTCAAATCGCATCTTTGTGACCAACTATTTTTGACCCAACGAATTAGAAACACTATGAAAGAAAGCATCCTTCGCTATGGAGTTACAGCAGGAGTAATTATCAGCATGTACATGGCCTTGCTGTATGCGGCAGGCATGGATATTTTAGCTAATTGGTGGTTCTCCGTCTTAGTGTATCCTATTTCCATTGGACTCATTTGCTACTTCACGATACAGCTTCGAAACAGCCATGAGCTTGAAGCTTTTCGATATAGGCAAACCTTTATCGCATTGCTCAGCATGTTTATGATTGCTACTTTGGTTTCTACTCTTTGGAACATTCTTCTCTTTAATGTTGTAGATAAGACTCTTGCGAAAGAGCTATCGGAGCGAATACTCAAGCAAACTGCAGAAACCATGGAGAACTGGGGCGCTCCAGAGGCGTCTATCAAGGAAACACTCAAGGAGATGCGTGATTTACCCACTCAATTCAAACCCATGCCTCAACTAATTGCCTGGCTAAAGGGCGGATTATTCATGGCAATCATCAGTGCTATTTGCGCCTCCTTCATTAAGAGAAAAGAACAGCCCTTTAACTCGCTTAACGTATGAAAGACCTCACCCTAGTCATTCCCCTTCTGAATGAAGCTGAATCACTTCCTGAGCTTCACAAGTGGATCAAACGTGTGTGCGATGCTGCGAAATTGAGCTACGAGATATTGCTCATTGATGACGGTTCAAAAGACAGTTCGTGGGATATAATTGCGGAGCTCAACCGAACCCATCCGGAGGTGAGAGGAATCCGATTTCAACGCAATTATGGGAAGAGCGCTGCACTGCATACCGGATTTGAGGCCGCACAGGGCAGAGTGGTTATTACAATGGACGCAGACCTTCAGGACTCGCCAGAAGAAATTCCGGAACTGTATCGCATGATCACAGAAGAAGGCTTCGACTTGGTGAGCGGCTGGAAAAAGAAACGTCACGACCCGATTTCAAAGACTATTCCCACAAAACTTTACAACTGGGCAACACGGCGCATGAGTGGAATTTATCTACACGATTTTAATTGTGGCCTCAAAGCGTACTCGTTGGAAGTGGTAAAAAGCATCGAGATATTTGGCGAGATGCATCGATACATACCTGTTATAGCTCACCGCGAAGGATTCAAGAAAATCGGTGAAAAAATTGTCGAACATCACGCACGGAAATACGGGACCACAAAATTTGGTTTGGAGCGGTTTATCAACGGACCACTAGACTTGATGACCATCATGTTCATTTCCAAATTCGGCAAACGCCCTATGCACATATTTGGAACAATGGGGGCGAGTATCTTCATGGTAGGATTGGCCATAACGATCTGTCTCATCAGTCAAAAGTTTATGCATCTCTACGTATGGCAAACCAAAGCGCCATTGGTTGCTGACCAGGCTAGTTTTTACATTGCGCTTTCTTCAATGATCATTGGAACGCAGCTGTTTTTGGCAGGATTCGTAGGTGAGCTCATCACAAGAAATTCAGCTACCCGCAACCAGTACAAAATACGTGAGCAATTGTAGTGCTGCGAACCTTGGATTGTCTGCTCCATGAAACCTCAGCACAATGGCAACTCAAGAATTTCGGTTAAAGAATGAAGTATTGGAATAAAAAAGGCCGCTTGCAGCGGCCTTTTTTCATGTTCACTTTAATTTTTTATTGCTTCACCAATGACTTCACTAATCGTGAGGAGCCATTTACCATTTCAACGAAATAGAAGCCCGCCGGCAATTGTGATAAGTCTTCTTGAACTTGCAGTGTTCCAGATGCGCTGCTGTGTGTGGTTGAGCGAATAAGACGACCCTCGGTGCCAAACACATTCAACGTAACAACCTTCAATGGATCAAGAGAGGAGGCGTTCACGATAATACCTCCGTTGGTTGGGTTGGGATACATGGCAAACTCCATTTCCAACCCGTTGGTGAGTCCTAGACCACTGCCATTGTTGTACACACAAGAGCCATCATCGAAGGTAGCTTGCGGATTGTAGTTGAGTGCTGTTGCATCCATGCAACCTGCCACCATTCCGCACTCGCTATTCACACCAATAAGGTCGATCGACGTTGCGCCATAGAGCAACGAACCTTCATAAAACGCGCCTCCAGTAGAAAGCCAATAGTAAGCTCCGTTCCAACCGTCACCCCAAGAATCGGAGAGCACCAACTCATAACATCCGTTTGGCACACATGCATATTCCTCATACCAATACCAGCTTGAGTATCCTGAACCCGATGCGTATTCAACGCCGTCGACTCCAACTAAACTCCAACCGATTTCTGAACCCCAGTTACCTGTAGAGACTTGAATGACAACCAAGTTGTCCGTGCAATTGATTGGATAGACACACGTACCGTTATCTTCTGTTGCAAGTGCATTGTAGTTGGAAGCTGTTGGATCTGTGCAACCAGACACTGCGGGCGCACAATCCTGCGCATTAATGCCAAAAAAGGCTACTCCTTCGAAACCATAACTCAATGAAAACACATTCGTTACCGCACCATTCACAATGACCTCTAGAAATCCACTTCCATCCCAACCATCACCAAATGAATCGTACATGGCTAGTGTATAGCATCCATCCAATAAACATGCATATTGAGTTGTTGCGCCTGTTCCGGTAGCAATGGAATTACCCAATTCATCCAAAACCACATAGGATGCTTCACTGGCAAACGTGCCTGGAGTCAATGCAAATTCGGCAATAGTGCCCAGGCAATCGTTCATGTAAAAGCAAGAACCATCGTCGACCCCTGCCAACGCATTAAAGTTTACTGCGGTAGAATCGGTGCAACCTAAGGTAGGGTATACACAAGTTCCATTTTCCATATTCGCGGCCGCATCAAAGTTCACCGCGCTTGGGTCGGTGCAACCGAACACTGGACCACAAGTGCCATCTATACTAAACTGAACACTTGAAAACTGTGCGTTTGCCGGAGGCTGCGCATTGATAACCTGCGTGCCCGAAGCATTTACCCAGAAATATCCGTTGTACCATCCCAAGGGGCCAGTGTTGTTAATCATGTTAGCTGTATAACAAACTCCAGGTTGCAGACAGATTGTTGCGTAAACAATTGCACCGTTATTCAAACCCGTTGCGTAGTATACTTCATTGCCTTGATCATCTACAATTTGAAGCTCCACCTGATTACCATTCGAGAATGTGCAGATGTACAAGTTTGCCATTGTGCTTCCCTCGCCGTTGCAGTAGGTGCAAGAACCATTGTCAATTGTAGCAGCTGGGTTGTAGTTCGTAGCAGATACATCTGTGCACCCCTCAAGAATACATGAGCCGTCATCGGAATTTGCCGCCTGGTCATAGTTTACCGCAATCGGGTTGGTGCATCCCAGGGTCCAGGCATAGCATGAACCGTCATCGATAGTTGCATATGGATTGAAGTTGGCTGCCGTAGGGTCGGTGCATCCTGCATATAGACATGTATCAGGCGTATTGGCCAATGGATCAAAGTTGGATGCATAAGGGTCCATGCATCCTGCGCCCAGTTCACCACACGTAACACTCAAGTTGTACGAACCGGAGTTGGAACCAAATCCACCGGCACGTATTAGATAGGTCTCTCCTGCGCTAGCCTGAAATGACAAAACGCTCTGCAAAAAGCAGGCATCGTCATTCTGAACATAGCAACTCAAGTTACCGCAAGAGCCGGTAAAAACGTGCAGATACGTATCCATCGATCCGCCACAGGTTGAAAGAGTAACCACACCTGATTCGAGGGCAGTATAGGAGTACCATGATTGACCGCCACTGCCAACTCCCGAGCATACGAATGCTCCGGAGGAAGTGTTATCGTTTAGAATACCCGTGGTGTTGCCTGCATGTAATTGCCCGCATTCAAGAGCAATTGCATTTTCGCAGGCATCGCCAGGCGCTACCTGACCATTAGCGATTTGGCTAAGACCAATAAAAATCGACACGCTTAGTGCTAGAATTTTTCTCATGGATTTGATTTGTTGTTAATGGCTTTGTACTAAACACTTCAGGACATACAATGTTAATCGAATTTCAATTAATCAGACTGCAAAAACACATGAATAGTTGCATTCCTAATTTTAATCAGATATGACACCGCTTCCAATGAGTTCATCGCCCTCGTACCATGCAACGAACTGCCCTGCCGCTATTCCACGCTGTGTATCCTCGAAAACGATATACAATCCCTCTGCTCTCAGTATTAATCGGCATGGCACCAGTGCCTGCCGATAACGGATTCTCCCTCTGTACAATCGCTGCTCACTCTGTTTCATTGCGAGGTCTTCCCTAACCCAATGCACATCGGCGAGAGATACACGCAGACCATTGCGCAGCAGGCCCGGATGGTTTTCGCCCTGGCCAACGTAAATGATGTTGTTGACCGTGTCGGTTTCCAAAATAAACAAGGGCAGCGCTCTGCCTCCCACACCAAGTCCCTTTCGCTGGCCCACAGTGTAGTAATGCGCTCCTTGATGTCGGCCAATAACTCGCCCCATTTCACGGTGAAAGACCATTGGTGAAGTGCCCTTTAACTCTGGTTCATCAGCGACAGGCTGGGTTTCAACCAAAGAAACCTCCGAGTCAATCTCAATAATATCGCCCTCTTTGGGATCGAGCTGCTGCTGCAGAAACAACGGCAGTTTAACTTTACCTATAAAACACAACCCCTGTGAATCCTTTTTTTCCGCGTTAGGTAACCCGATTTGACGCGCTATAGTCCTAACCTCTGATTTTTGCAGGTGACCTATTGGAAACAAAGCGCGCGAAAGTTGTTTTTGATTGAGCTGACAGAGAAAATAGCTCTGGTCTTTATTAGGGTCTGCGCCGGCCAAAAGCCTATACACCCGATGCCCAGCGCTGTCGGCAGTTTCATCTTTTTTACAGTAATGACCTGTAGCCACAAAATCAGCTTTAAGCGAAAGTGCAACATCCATAAACAGATCAAACTTCACATCTCGATTAAACAACACATCAGGGTTGGGTGTGCGCCCCAACTGGTATTCGCGAAACATGTAATCCACGATGCGGTGTTTGTATTCCATACTCAGGTCGAGCACTTGAAAGGGAATACCCAGTGCTTCCGCGGCAAGCATGGCGTCGTTGCTATCGTCTATCCAAGGACATTCATTGTTGATTACCACAGACTCATCGTGCCAATTGCGCATAAAAATCCCGATGACCTCATACCCTTGTTGAAGCAACAGATAAGCCGCTACACTCGAATCGACACCACCTGAAAGGCCAACAACTACGCGTCTAGACATGTTACAAAATTACATTGCCCTCCACTTTAAACCGTTATTTCACCTATTTTTAACCTATTCAATGTGTGCCTCGTTAAAAAAAAATGAGGCAACCCTTTCATAATAACCGCGTCTAATTATCAACTTTAGTGGCAGAAACCAATCACTTGCAGGCATTGATCGATGGCTGTCTCAAAGGAGACAGACGATCGCAGCAAGCGGTCCATAAGCTGTATTACGGAAAAATGAAGGCCGTTTGTATGCGATACACTAGAGATGCTGACCAAGCAATGGATGTAGTGCAGGAAGGATTTCTTAAGGTGTTTAACAACCTTGACAAATACAACGGAGTGGGTGCATTCGAAGGCTGGGTTAGAAGAATTATGGTGAATCTTTCGATTGATCGTTACCGGCGACTGAAGAACGACTTAGTGTTGGTTTCTGACCACAGGGAAATTGAACAGTGGCAAGGAGAAGTAGAGGACGACAACGAAGATTCAGATGAAGGTGATGGGATTTATGACATTACGCCAGAGCAAATCATTGATGCAATGCAGCAACTGACCCCTGCTTATCGAACTGTCTTCAATCTGTATGTATACGAAGATTACACGCATCAGGACATAGCTGAGGCATTAGGTATAAGCGTTGGTACATCAAAAAGCAACTACGCGAAGGCCAAGAAAAACATGAAAAAACTGCTTATTAAGAATTTGAACAACGATAGATGAAAAAGAATTTATCGCCCTTTGAGCGAGACTTGCGAGATAAAATGGATGGTTACGAAATGCCTTACGAGCATTCTGCTTGGGCTGGGCAGCAACTTCGAATGGGTTTAACCAAATCTGTGGGTTCCGTGTGGGTCGTTTCACTTGTCACCACCATTCTGGCACTCACTGCCGCTTCTGTGACTCTCTACCGCCATCAGCACACCTCAACAGTTGCTCAGAAGGCTGACCTGCGCTCCCGCTTTGCGAACTCCATAACGAACACAACAAAAGGTACTTCGCACATCAATTCGGCATGGTCGGTACAACCTGAAGCTGTCTTTGTCCAACTCTCCGAAATGAATCCAAACGAGAATTCTACCCTTAGAATTTCTGCGACGAACCAAGAGGGTGCCCCCTTCGTTGAAGCGCCAATCTTATTGGATGCCAACGAAACAAAATCAACCAATACATTTATAACTGCCGGCACAAAACCAGACAATCTTATCGAGTTTGGTTGTAGCGTCAGAAAGGCCTGCCGTGGCGAGGAAGTGGAGTTTCAAACTACCAATGGCCCAATACACGGCAGCTATCTATGGAACTTCGGCGACGGTCACTTTAGTGATGAAGCCAACCCTAAGCATAAATTTGGTAAAGCCGGAGATTACGACGTCTCTCTTTCTATTACGAGCGACAACGGAAAAATAAATACGACTGTTATTAACGATATGATTACCATTCAGGAGGCTCCAGATGCTGACTTTGCTTGGGAGTTCATCAACGCCAACCCAACAGCACCAGAGGTTCGTATCATTAACCTAAGTGAAGGTGGTAATTCATACGAATGGAGTGATGGCAACGAGTCAAAAGTCAATCCCAACGGTGCAATCTTTTTACTAAAATCTTCTGGAAGGCAAATGATTGCGCTCAGCGCAAAAAATCAAGCTGGATGCACTGATGGAGCTGTAAAGTACATTTCGGTGAATTCAGATTTCACATTGAATACTCCCAAACAATGGTCTATTGCTAGCGGATTGTTCATGCCTGACGGGCTGAAAAAGAATAACGTCGATTTTGTAATGTCGCTCTTTGATAACGATGGAAAGAACATATTTGAAACTTCAAATCGAATGAAAGGATGGAACGGAAAGCTTCCTGACGGTTCCTTGGCCTCAAGCGGAAGCAGCTTCACATACAAAATTATCATTACCAACGACCTCACCAAGGAGCAGAAATATTTCAACGGCTCCTTCAACGTTTTTCCTTAACCAAAGCGGAACTGTAACCAGTGAGCAAAAAAGCCGTAACAACTGTTGCGGCTTTTTTTTGAACTGGAAACAATGAATTGTTCATTATTCGTCGTCATAATAGAGGTGTTAATCTGCAAAATCAGCTAGTTTTGTACTAACTTAAGTTGACGCATCATCGGGTGAAAAATATCTGCCGTTTTATACTAGTGATTCTTTGGGGGCTGAGCTTTTCAGCATCTTCACAGCTAGTAGTTTCCCCTTCCGCATTTGATGCGTGCCAGTGCACAGGCAACGCATCGTTTACCCCTACTCTACCGCTTAATTTTTCGTTCGCTCTTTTTAATAGCGAGGACGTGAGCCTTGCGAACGGCCAAAACCAGAGCGGGGTTATCAATCTCTCTAATTTGTGTCCTTCCGTTTATCACATCGTAATTGAATATACCAACGGCATTGTTGACGACGCATACTTCGAGGTGTCTGCTGGGGCTATGAGCATTGGAGATGCGCACAAAGTAATCATTTGTTTGGAGGCCTATACCAATGGAAGCGGTGGCTCAATTCCGATCGATTTAACCCCTGAGCTTAGTTCATTCACGCCGGGCGGCACATGGTACACACCCAATGGACTCATCATTCCAACTGCTGATTTAAGCGTATTGACAGCCTCTACACTTATAAGTGGTTGGTATACCTACGTTATTGCAGTGGGAGGTTGTGATGTAACTTCAGGGCTTTACCTCCAGGCCAACAACACGGGGCTCACCACAACCTATGTGATCTGTGAAACCTACGAGCCCTTTGAGATGATTGATTTCATGCAGGGAACACCCGATACTATAGGAACATGGTTCGATGCAGGGTTAAACGTAATCTCAGGCGGAGTGTATAACCCCGCTTCTATGAGCGATGCGCTTTTCACCTACGTAATCGACAATCTTCCTGGATGCCAGCCCGTTTTTAGAAGCATGTTCGTAGATGAACAAACACAACGAACTGCGGGCTCCGCAGGCTCTGCCCTAGTATGTGTCGGCAGCAGTCCGTTCAACATGTTGAATTTTCTAGCCGATTCACCCGATGACGGTGGCTCATGGAACGGCCCATCGGGGCTTATAAATCCGGCTGGCTCAGACATGTTCAACCCCGCAAACATGTTGGCTGGCGTATACACCTACTCTATTGGTTCCAATGCTCCATGTGCAACCCAAACGAGCACACTCACCATTACTTTCACACAAGAAAATCCTTCTGGACTAAACGCTGATGTTGAGTTGTGTTCCTCTGACGGTAATCTTACGATGCTCAATGCGCTCAATGGCACCCCACTCAGCGGAGGGGTATGGACCAACGCAAATGGCCAAGTTGTGGATGATTCATTTGACCCCGACTTGGAACCAGCCGGCAATTACACCTATTACTATCCTAATTTAGGTTGCGACCCTGCGGGTTCCACATTAAGCATAAGCGTGGAAGCAACTGTAAACGCTGGCAGTAACGGCACGGCAACCATTTGCCAGACCGATAATGCATTCAACCTAAACACTATGCTTAGCAACACTGCAAATGGCGGAGGAGTTTGGCTGCAAAATGGAAACCCTACCTCCAATATCTATACACCCACTGCCCCCGGTTCCTTTGCCTTCATTTATCGCATAAACGCTGATGTATGCGCCGATGATCAAGCCTCGTTCACTGTATTTGTTCAACCCGCTGTTGCAGAACCTCTAAGTCAATCCATTTATTTGTGTAGCCTCGGAAGTGAGGTCGATTTAAGCGATTACTTTTCCGAATTGGCCAACGTTTATTTTGAAAATCAAAATGGGGCACTCGTAAGCAATCTCTTCAATCCTGCCTCCGAATCAAGCGTAGTATTGGAGGTTATCAATCCCTCGAGCAACGCTTGTCCAGATCAAGCAGGCCAGTTCTCTGTTCAAGTGCTGCAGCCTGTAATCGACAATACCACTTTACCCTTCGATGTTTGTCGAAGCACAAGCTTATTTAATCTCAATAGCACGTTGCCCAGCGCAGCAGTTGGCCTTGGGTCGTGGCTTGATGTAAATGGTAACGCAAACTCCAACTTGGTTTCAATCGATTTCTTGGGAACGGAAAGCTATGTTTACGAAGTCATTCAACCCATTGCCTGTGGTGGCGATCACCTTCAGATAGACCTCATCACCTTCACCCCCAACAACGCAGGGCAAGATGTTTCGGGAGTATTTTGTGTGACTGATTCCCCAATGATGTTGGATGATCTGCTGCCAAGCGCCTCCTCGGGAGATGGCTCATGGTATTTTAATAACGCACCATTCAGTTCAACTTCGTTTGACCCCGGAACAAACTCCTCAGGTATTTACATCTACCGAATCCAGGCCAACGGCCCTTGTCCGGCAGATGAGGCGCAGGCCAACCTCAATGTTCAACTTGGTGTAAATTATACTGCTGGCACCGATGTGCATGTGTGTGCGGGAAGCGCCAATCAAACTATCGGGAGTATTCCGGCTCCGGGAGCTGCTTACAATTGGTCGCCAGCATCGGGCCTAAACAACGCGCAAAGTGCGCAGCCCACGGTGAACATCCCCTCCAGTGTAAATCAAGTAAGCACGGTTATTTACACGGTAATTGCAGATGACGGAATTTGTTCAACCACCGATTTCGTGTCGGTAATTGTTGAGCCCAACCCCATCATTAACTTGGAAGAATCTTACGATATATGCTTCGGGGAGAGTCTTACACTCTACAACGTAAGTGAAGACAACTGCAGTTGGACACCCATAAATCTCTTCGTGAATGCCAATGCTGCATCGCCGAAGCTTCAGCCTGCATCCTCTGTGTATATTGGTGTTGAAGCGTCTTCCGATTTTGGGTGCACCGTAAGCGCCTTCAGCCAGATTAACGTAAACCCACTTCCCGTTTTAATTACGCAACCTGTTACAATAAGAGGTTGCAAACCCGTTTACTTGGAAATTCTGCCCACCAACGAAAGTCAGCACATTGATAATATCGTTTGGAATGTTGCCGGTATTGGAACGTTTATAGGCGATTCACTTGCCATTAATTTAACAACACCGGGCGTTTATGATGTTGAGGCTACTGCCATTAGTGAAAACAATTGCGTCTCAACACTATTTTTGGAAGAAGCTGCAGAGGTGTACCCCTCACCGGTTGCACATTTCACGCTATCACCAACCGAATTATCTACCCTGGAACCCGAGGCAGAATTTACCAACCATTCGGTTGGCGGCTCCTACTATCATTGGTGGTTCAATGGCTTGGATGAAAGCACAGAAGAGAACACCAGCTATATTTTCCCAAACGAGCGAAGCAACAATTTTCATGTCTGCTTGGATGTAACAAATCTATACGGATGCATCGACACCACGTGTCAGTATGTATTCATGGACACCGAATATGTAGTGTTCGCGCCGAATGCATTCACGCCCGACGGCGATGGCGACAACGACCTCTGGAAGCCCGTCATTCGTGGATTTGATAGTGCGGGATATGAGTTGCGTATTTTCAACCGATGGGGTGATTGCGTGTTCTACTCGAACGACCCGGATGAACCCTGGACCGGTGATATTGACAACGGAGTATACTTCGGACAGAACGAGGTTTATAACTGGCGTATCAAGATGCGCGTCGATTATTCGGCTGAAGAAATCAATTTTTCGGGCAGTCTTTTAATGATTCGATAAAGAGTCGAACATTTTCCAGGGACCTGCGTATAGAGCATGGTATGTCCCGAATTTCAACCATTCTAAAATCACTTTTAACGCCCCCCTTTCGAGGAGCCTGTTTTCTTATTTCTTTCCTTTATTCAACTCATTGTGCTGCCCAAGACACGACCTTCAAATCGCCACCGGTGCTTCATATGGGAGCCGAATTTCATTTCTGTCCGGCAACCACCTTTGCAATAGCACCCGATAGCATTACCGGAGGCATTGCTCCCTTTCAATACCGATGGGAAAAAGTTGGAATACTGGTCGGCACTGAGCCCACCCTTCAGCTGAACCTTACCGACACCACTTCGATACAACTTGTTATCATGGACGCTGCCGGGAAAACGGCGTCGCATTCTTTACTTCTTTATCCGCACACTCCAATTGATGCCAGCTTTGAAGTGGATGCTTGGGAAGGCTGCGTGCCAGTTAATGTGGTATTCTCATCCAATTTCGTGGCCT
>CAMBPD010000067.1 GCA_945869405.1 Chryseobacterium gleum
TTTTTCAGTGCACACGAAAGATTGTTCTGCAAGTGACAACCACTCATCCTCACCACTGAGCTCATAGACCAACAGAAGTGCTTCGATGTAAGCTGCTTGATCTTCCAACAACACAACCTCTGAAGTTCTTCCTTTGGTCTTAGCATGAGCTAGCAAACCACTAGGCTGCATGAGTTCATTTCTCATGGCCCGAAGCAAATTTTCTGCATCAACCAAGTAGTGGCTCCTGCCCTCTATTCGCGATGCCTCTGCATATGCGACAGCCAACATGCCATTCCATGAGGCAATGCACTTATCGTCGAGCGCAGGCTCTGTTCGTTGTTCACGACACATCAACAAAGCAGCAATGCATTTCTCATACATCACATTCCATTGTGCGGCATTCATACCTTCTGCCCTGCACCATTCCTCTTGGGTTGCTTGAATGCACAAAACACTATTCCCATGTTCCCAAAAACCATGTAAACCCACACCAAAAAATCGCTTCATTCGGGCACTATCATTCCCGAGTACGGCGTCGAACTCTTGCTCGGTCCATACATAGTACTTCCCTTCTACACCATCGCTGTCTGCATCTAGGGCCGCATATACCAATCCATTTGGCGCGAGCCATTCCTTTCGCACGAAGGCAAGCGTATGATCGACAACATGCAAGAAAAGTGTATCACCAAAAAAACGGTAGGCCTGAGCGTACAAACTCACCAATTGTGCGTTGTCGTAGAGCATCTTCTCGAAATGAGGCACCTTCCAATCGGCATCGACACTGTAGCGTGAAAATCCTCCGCCTAGCTGATCGTAAATACCGCCGTGGGCCATTTGTGTCAACGTATGTCGAGCATGTTGAAGGGACCGATGGTCTTTCGTGAATGCACCATAATGCAGAAGCAACTCCCAATTGGTTGGCATAGGAAACTTAGGTGCCTTGCGGTTCCCTCCCCTTTCCGCGTCCCAATACTTCGACCAATTCGCTATCCAATTATGCACCTCGCTTAAATCGCTTATTTTGCCTTTCTCTTTTCCCGGGCTATTCAATTTTTTGAGGGCTTCATCGACTTGCTCGGCGTATTGGATTGTGTTATCAATATTATTTTGATATACCTCGTTTAGGTTTTCCAGTAAGGGTATCCACTGCGATTTTGGGAAATAAGTTCCGCCGTAAATGGGCCTTCCATCGGGCAAGGCAAACACCGTAAGCGGCCATCCGCCTTGGCTTCCCATTAAGTGAACGGCATCCATAAACCAGGTGTCCACATCAGGGCGTTCCTCTCGATCAACTTTGATCGAAATGAAATGCATGTTCATCAACTCAGCGCATTCATAATCTTCGAACACTTCATGCTCCATCACATGGCACCAATGGCATGCACTGTATCCGATGGACACAATAACCAACTTGTTTTCGCGACGAGCGTATTCCCAAGCGTCGTCACTCCAAGCAAACCAATGCACAGGATTGTCTTTGTGTTGAAGAAGGTAGGGACTCGTTTCCCCTGCTAATCGGTTCATAGACCCAGTAGATCTTTAATTTCTGCTTCTATCTTACTGCGCGTTATCAGTCGTCTGAGCACAATTCCATTCTCATCTACTGCAAGAAGTGTTGGTGTGCTCGGCACGGGAAATCGTTTGCTGAAATCCTTGCGCTGATCGTATGCAAGAAAAACGCTGGGCCACGGCGAGTCGTTGATGTTGTCCTGAACAACCCATTCTTCCTGTGTTTTGTCGGTACCTATTGCGTATACTCCAAGGCCCAGGCTATGGTACTGAGCGTATAATTCTTCCAAACGCGGTTCGAATTCTTTGCAATGTGAACAGTTGGCTCTCCAAAAAAGAAGAATGGTCACTTTGTTCTCCAGAAACACCTTTTTGCTTGCTATAGATTTCCCGCTTGCATCTGGCAGCGTCAAAAACTCGATAGGCTTTCCCGGCTTGCAGTTATCAAGCGCCACGAGTAAGTTGCGCGTATTCTCCTCCATGTGCCCCTCTTCGGTGCAGTCGTCGGCATACCAAGTGATGAGGTAGCTCAAGCCGGGCTCATTTCGGAAAGAAATCATTTTGTCGAGCAGAAACTTGAACATGTAAGCTGTCATGGTCTCGCTTGCCAATACACCCTTCATAAGTGCATCGATATACAGCTCCGGTTGTTTTGTTTTTTCGAAGTACTGGTACGCAAGATTGATGCGTCGGACAAATGCAATGTGATGCAACAAATCGGGATGTTGAACCGGCATGCCGTCCATCACATGAAGTGCTGTAAAACGCGTGAGCGAGTCCGGGTTTTGCGCGAATTCTGGATCTCCTGTATACAATGCTGCCGGCGCAGCTTTAGCGAGCAAAGCGGAGGTAAATGTTTGTGGATACTTCTCTATGATTTCGCGACATAACACAGCGAAGGCTTGTTCACGCAACTGATACTCCAACCCAAACCGATCGAGGGAATCACGGTTGAGACTTACCTCGTTGAACTTCGCTATGAGCTGGGTGTAAGCGATCTGTTCGGGTGAATTGTAGAGTTTGATTGGATGCCCCTTCAGTTGCGTATACTCTAGTGTAATCTCTATGCCAGATGCAGGCAAGTCGTTTCTCACCACCAAAAACTCACACCAACGCTTGGGGTCACTGGAAAAACGCAATCTGTACTGACCATCGTGCGGGAAATTCACCCTGCCCGCATAGGTGCCATTTTGAGGATCTTTAATTATCTGAAGGTTCTTCCAATTGTCTTCCGAGAAATACTCCACAATCATGGTAACTGTTGGGGCCTGCAAACCATTCACCTTAACCGCTACCGGCGTTTGGGATTGGCCGAACAGCGAGAAAGAGGCAAAAGCAAAGAGCAAATTGCATCGACGAAATAGGAGGTTCATAGGAAAAATATGAGTTGGCCAAAAATACAGCCCTCGCATGCGTTGAAAGTGGTTTTGACTTTTTTGTGTTCCGTCAAGGTGCTTACATTCGCACTATCAAAATCACCGTAATGCGCGACACTACCATTTTCAATCTGATTAATAGAGAATTCAACCGTCAAAAAGAAGGTATTGAGCTGATTGCTTCCGAGAATTTTGCGAGCAACGAAGTCATGCAAGCCATGGGAAGTGTGCTCACAAATAAATATGCCGAGGGCTTGCCAGGCAAGCGATACTACGGTGGATGCGAGGTTGTGGATGAAGTTGAGCAATTGGCCATAGATCGATTAAAGGAGTTGTTTGGTGCTCAATGGGCCAATGTGCAGCCTCACTCCGGAGCGAACGCCAACAGCGCGGTGATGCTCGCTTGCTTGAAACCAGGCGACACCATTTTAGGCTTAGACTTATCGCAAGGTGGGCACCTCACTCATGGTTCGCCGGTGAACTATTCAGGAAAATTGTATCGTGCCACCTTTTATGGAGTAGATAAGGAAAGTGGCCGAGTGGATATGAAAACGGTGTCAGAGATTGCCCATCGCGAAAAACCTCGCATGCTCATTTGCGGCGGATCTGCTTACAGTCGTGACTGGGATTACGCTGCCTTTCGTGCCATTGCCGACGAGGTTGGCGCAGTCTTATTGGCGGATATTTCACATCCCTCCGGGTTGATTGCCAAAGGACTTCTTAACGACCCTATTCAACACTGCCACATCGTTACCACGACAACGCACAAAACGTTGCGCGGACCTCGCGGCGGTGTCATCATGATGGGTAACGATTTCGAAAATCCTTTCGGTATCACGACACCGAAAGGAAACTTGCGGTTGATGTCTTCTTTACTCGATAGTGGCGTTTTCCCTGGAATGCAAGGAGGGCCATTGGAACATGTCATTGCCGCCAAAGCGGTTGCCTTCGGCGAAGCTTTGCAGCCATCATTCAAGAGTTATGGAGAGCAGGTTATACTCAATTCCAGTGCATTGTGCAGCGCTCTTCAAAGCAGAGGCTACGAAATTGTGAGTGGTGGAACAGACAATCATTGCTTTCTCATCGACTTACGCAACAAAGGCATTTCGGGCAAAGAAGCGGATGCAGCCCTTATTCAAGCGCACATAACGGTGAACAAAAACATGGTTCCATTCGACGACAAGTCGCCGATGATCACTAGTGGCATACGCATTGGAACACCGGCTATCACCACACGCGGATTGCTAGAGCCAGAGATGGACATAGTTGCATCGCTCATCGACGAAGCCTTGATGAATGCCGCCAATCCAAACATACTATCACAGGTTGGTAAGAAAGTCAATTCATTTATGACTGAACGCCCCCTCTTCGCAGGTGACGCGGCTTTTGCCCACGCTTGAACATACAAGGACTAACACTGAAATGAAGACAATGAACGTATGATTTCCCAAGCACTTTTCATTCTCCTCTTGAGCGCGGCGTCATTTTTCGCTTACCGACGTTTTTCTTTTGTCAGGAGAAATATTTTGCTGGGGCAACCCACGAAATCGGTCGACAATGCGAAGATGCGTTGGTCTACCATGGCTCGCGTAGCGCTCGGCCAAGGTAAAATGTTCAGCCGCCCCTTCGTGGCCATCATGCACTTGTTTC
Source organism: Chryseobacterium gleum (assembly GCA_945869405.1). Classification (GTDB taxonomy): domain Bacteria; phylum Bacteroidota; class Bacteroidia; order Flavobacteriales_D; family Sanyastnellaceae; genus JAIBBG01. The sequence continues at coordinate 4,518 of CAMBPD010000067.1, forward strand.
TTTACGTTGGCTTCGTTGTCATAAATATAGAAGTGCTCGAAATAGTGCTCGATGGCGTCACAGGCAGTCATCGAATCCTCGCTGCTCTTGGCGTTTTTTACGACTACTTGATCGGAAGTTTTGAGGTGCTTGCAGCACTCGTTCTTTTAGCATGTGTGGTCTTTCTTGCGCGAAGAAATACCCTACGCATAAAACGTTTTTGGATGCGCGAAATGACTGCCTGGCCGCGCACAGATGCGAACATTATTCTCGTTGCGGAAATACTCCTCATGTCTGCATTCTTAACGATGAACGCAAGCGATTTCATGCTTCAGTCGAGAGGAATTGATCATTATGTGGAAGCAGGTAGTTTTCCTATTTCGCAAGTGTTGCTGCCTGTATTGGAAAACTTCTCTGATGCGTCACTCGTATTGATTGAGCGCGGATGCTGGTGGTTTCACATCATTGGAATTTTAGTATTCATCGTATACGTGACCTACTCCAAACACCTTCACATCATACTAGCGTTTCCCAATACCTACTATTCAAAATTAGTCCCCGCCGGCACACTCGGCAACCTGCAATCGGTGACCAACGAAGTGAAAATGATGCTCGACCCGAGTATTCCTCCACCACCAGCTGATGCCGCAGCGAATAGGTTTGGTGCAAAGGATGTGTTCGATCTAAACTGGGTAAACCTCATGAATGCATACAGCTGCACAGAATGCGGTCGTTGCACAACAGAATGTCCGGCAAACCAAACAGGCAAACTACTCTCACCGCGGAAAATAATGATGGACACGCGCGATCGACTGGAGGAAGTCGGCAGATGCATCGATGCCAACAAGGGGCAGTGGTCTGACGATGGAAAATCGTTGCTCCGAGACTACATCTCTGAAGAAGAGTTGTGGGCGTGCACAACATGCAATGCATGCACGCAGGCATGCCCTGTGAATATTAATCCTTTAGAGATTATCGTTGACCTGCGCAGATACTTAATCATGGAAGAAAGCAAATCCCCGGAGAGTATAACTACAATGTTTAACAACATAGAAAATAATGGTGCGCCATGGGCAATGAGTGCTGCAGATCGCGCCAACTGGACTAATAACTGATAGAGAATTCTGAAATGCAAAGTGAGGAATCAATGAATCTTCGTCATTTCGCCTAGCAATTCGTGAGATTGCAGCGTCGTAAACTCAGAGTTCATCAACAACCATTTTTAATTCTCATCAGACATGACAACACTTGTAGAAGCGCACGAAGACGGCAAGCGCATTTCACCAGTACTGCCCGAAGGCATGAAGAATTTTCTCATCGATATTGATGGGACAGTTGGTGAAGACATTCCCAATGAGGAGGCCGAGCGTATGGAAGATGCGGGCGTCTACGTTGATGCATTGCAGAAGTGCAACCAATGGTTTGACGAAGGGCACGTCATTTACTTCTTCACTTCGCGCACTGAGGCACACCGCGAAGTGACCGAACGCTGGTTGAAGAAAAGTGGGTTTCGATACCACGGAATCATATTCGGAAAGCCGCGAGGGGGAAACTATCACTGGATAGATAACCACATGGTGAGAGCTACGCGCTTCGAAGGAAAGTTTACCGACTTGGTAGAGAAAGAAATGGTGATTCAAGTGTTTAGTGATAAGTGAAATGGTGAAATAGTGAAATGGTGAAATGGTGAATAACGACAGATAGATACAACTATGAGTGAATTGAAAGTTAGAACAATGGCAGAATGCCTTGCCTCGGGCGAGGCTCCTGAGGTATTGTTTTGGGTTGGTTGCGCAGGAAGCTTTGATGACCGCGCAAAGAAAATCACGAAGGCTATTGCGCGCATTTTGCAGCATTGCAATGTATCGTTCGCCATACTCGGACAAGAAGAAATGTGCACCGGTGACCCTGCAAAACGGGCAGGCAACGAGTTCCTATTTCAAATGATGGCCATGCAAAATATTCAAGTATTAAATGGTTACGAGGTCAAGAAAATTGTAACAGGATGTCCGCATTGCTTTAATACGCTAAAAAATGAATATCCTGCATTGGGAGGTTCGTATGAAGTAGTGCATCACACACAGTTGCTCAACGAATTGATAAGTGCAGGACGCATTCGAATAGAAAATGGAGGTGCGTTCAATGGCAAGAAAATCACGTTTCACGACCCGTGCTACCTCGGTCGTGGCAACGGAGAGTATGAAGCACCGCGTGCGCTCATCGAAAAGCTAGACGCTGAGCTTGTTGAAATGAAGCGGAGCAGGGCAAATGGTTTGTGTTGCGGAGCAGGTGGCGCGCAGATGTTTAAAGAAGCTGAACCGGGAAATAAAGAAGTAAACATCGAGCGCACTGAAGATGCTATTGAAACTGGAGCCACTATAGTCGCCACAGGATGCCCCTTCTGCAACACTATGATGACAGATGGCGTGAAGCACTTCGAAAAAGAAAATCAAGTGCAAGTAAAAGATGTCGCTGAACTAATTGCTGAAGCTGCAGACCTTTAGAGCATAGGTGTTTGCATTATTTATAACAACAGTGTGTTCCACGCAAATGCGTTGCATGTGTTAAATTTACATCTCAAAAACTCAACAACCAACATGAGATTACTTGAAGGTAAAGTCGCGATTATAACGGGAGCCACTCGGGGCATTGGGAAAGGTATCGCTGAAAAATTTATCGCGCATGGTGCCACTGTCGTATTCACCTATGCGAGCAGCGATGACAAAGCACGCTCGCTAGAAACTGAACTTGCAACTATGGGCGGGGTTGCGAAAGGCTATAAAAGTGATGCAGCAGATTTCAATGCAGCGCAAGCCTTGATTGATCAAGTTGTGACGGATTTCGGCACGGTCGATATTCTCGTTAACAACGCAGGTATAACCCGCGACACGTTGCTTATGCGTATGAGCGAGGAGCAGTGGGATGAGGTAATGCGCGTGAATCTCAAATCAGTTTTCAATCTCACCAAAGCAGTTATCAAACCAATGCTGAAAGCGAAAGCTGGCAGTATCATCAACATGAGTTCGGTAGTTGGGGTGAAAGGCAACGCAGGTCAGGCGAATTATGCTGCATCAAAGGCTGGCATCATTGGCTTCACCAAGAGCGTTGCAGCGGAATTAGGTTCGAGAAATATTCGAAGCAACGCAATTGCGCCTGGATTTATCGAAACAGAAATGACGGGAGCCTTGGATGAAAAAGTCGTACAAGAATGGCGCAATGCAATACCTCTAAAACGCGGAGGCTCCTCAGAAGATGTTGCTAACGCAGCACTTTTCCTTGCCTCCAACATGAGTGCATATGTAACCGGTCAAACACTACATGTTTGTGGTGGCATGTTGATGTAACTCAAATTCACTGGATACAATGGCTATCGTAACACAGGCACCAACGTGGCTTTTCATTTTCTGCTTGCTAGCAGGGGTTGTCTATGCCGGTGCTTTATACTTCCGCGACCGGTTCAACAGAACCTATGGCACACCGCTTGCGACCGCGTTGGGTATACTGCGCTTTACTTGTGTTACACTGCTCGCGCTTTTTCTTCTTAAACCACTCATCAAAACAATTGAGCGCACGCTTGAAAAGCCCATCATTGTTATTGCACAAGACAACTCAGAATCATTAATTGTAGGCGCAGACTCCACATATTACCGCACCGAATACCAAAGGCAACTCGCTCAATTGGTTGCGGCCTTTGGACAAGATTATGATGTGCGCACATTCACATTCGGCCAAGAAGTAAGAGAAGGTATCGACTCTGTAAACTTCGAAGAACAATTGACCGATTATTCTGGATTTTTGGATGAGCTATACACACGATTCAGCGGAAGAAATTTGGGGGCTGTTGTGCTGGCGAGCGATGGATTGTTCAACAAAGGAAGCAACCCTGTCTACGCCTATAAAAAATTAAATGTTCCTGTGTACACCATAGCACTTGGCGATACAACAGTGCACAAAGACGCACTCGTGGCTAACGTTACCGCCAACAGGCTTGCATATTTAGGAAATCGTTTCCCGATGGAAATCACTGTAGAAGGACGAAAAGCTGCAGGTGAATCTGTGACGCTTACCGTTTCGCGAAAAGGCAATACACTGCATACACAAACGATCATTTTCAATGACGACCGTTCCTTTCAGAAAATACCTCTGACGCTCGAAGCCGGAGAGGTTGGGCTGCAACGATACACCGTTTCTATTTCACGCATCGACAACGAGATTACCTATGCCAACAACAGCAAAGAGCTCTTCATCGATGTGTTGGATAGCAGACAAAAAGTGTTGATTCTCGCCTACGCACCGCATCCCGATTTACAGGCCATGCGGGCAGCATTAGGAGACAATGAGAGCTACCGGATTGATGTAGCCCTTGCCAACGATTTTACCGGAAATTTGCAAGATTATAGCATGGTGCTTTGGCATCAACTACCCGGGATGGGTGGCATAGGCACCAGCCTCATAACCTCTGCGATGGAGAAAAAAATACCCTCGCTTTTTGTGTGGGGTGCATCAACCGATTACACCGCATTTAATGCCCTCAACTTGGGTGTGTCGCTCGGTAATTACCGAAACAGCAGCACAGATATCAGCGGTAGCATGCAAGAGTCATTCACTACATTTAATTGGGAAAGCACTTTCCCATCAATGATTCGCATGCTTCCTCCGTTGCAAGTGCCGTTTGGTGAATTGTCTTTTAGCCCTGGCATACAAACAGCCATTCTTCAGCAAGTTGGTTCTATCAAAACCAACAAGCCGCTCATTGCGTTCAATGAAGTACAAGGCAATAAGTTTGGATTCGTTCTCGGAGAAGGTCTATGGCGTTGGAAGAGCACAGCTTTTCAGCAAAGCGAATCGCATGATAGCTTCAACGAACTCATCACTAAAAGCGTTCAATATCTAGCATCGAAAGAAGATAAGAGTTTATTCCGGGTAAATGGGAAAAATGATTTCTCGGAAAACGAAGATGTAGTGTTCGATGCAGAGCTATACAACGCCAGCTATGAACCCATTTCGGGCAAGGAGATTTCCATGCAGATTAGGAACGAAGAGGGGAAAGAATTCACGTATCAGTTTTCATCTTCCGGCGACATGTACCAGCTCAATGCAGGCCGACTTTCGGTGGGCAATTACAGCTACGAGGCTAAGGCGAGCAGTGAAGGCAACGTATGGGTAGAGCGCGGCGAATTCAGTGTGAGCCCGCTGCAAATGGAAGTCATCAACACCATTGCTGACCACCGGCTTCTCAATCAATTCGCTCGAGAAAACAACGGTGTAATGGTGTATCCCAACCAGATGCAAAAGCTCGTAGATGAAATCACAAACAAAAAAGAAATTGTATCGGTTTCATATGAGAACAAACAACTCGATGAGCTCATCAACTTCCGATGGTTGGCCGTGTTGATTTTGATCCTTCTTTCCACCGAATGGTTGTTGCGTAAACGCGCTGGCACGTATTAATCCAATCATGAAAACCAAGCTAAGTTTGCGTGTAGGGGGTGTTCCAGAGCACTTTAATTTGCCTTGGCAACTTGCTGCAGAGCGTGATGTCTTTTCCTCTCACAATATAGATTTATCATGGACGATGTATGCTGGTGGCACAGGCGCCATGACGCAAGCATTGAGCAACGGCTCGCTCGATGTGGCCATTCTCCTTACAGAGGGATTTATTGCTGCAGCCTCAGACGGACTCGAGGCGCACATTGCAAAAGTGTATATCGACACCCCATTGGTTTGGGGTATCTATACCGGTTCTCAATCGTCGCTGCATGGGAGTGAAAATCTGAAAAGCCAGACAATAGCCGTTTCTCGACTGGGCTCGGGGTCGCACCTCATGTCGATGATTCATGCTGCGCAACGCAATGAGGTTCCGTCTAACGACCAATTCAAAATTGTAAACAGTTTGCACGGGGCTGTTCAAACACTCACCACAGGAAGCGCAGATGTTTTCTATTGGGAAAAATATATGACAAGACCAAACGTGCGCTCCGGTGAGCTCAGGCTCATTGGTGAGTTCAGTGCTCCTTGGAGCAGTTTCCTAATTATTGTGAGCGATGAGGCAATGCAAAAAAAGCGTGATGCAGTGCTCGAATTATTATCGATTATGAATGGCGAATGCATTGCATTCAAGCAAGACAACAACAGCGCAATACAACTTAGTAAGCGCTTCGACATGTCGCTTCCCGAGGCACGAAAGTGGTTGAGCAACACCCAATGGAATTACGATTTCGGTGTGACGCGAGCAAGTTTAGAAAATGCAAAGACTGCGCTATGTTCAATAGGCAAGTGTAAAAACAATTTTAATATCGAAACCCTTTGCGCATCTTGGATGCAAATACACTAATATGAAAAATCTCTGGTCAAAAAGATGGTTCAAAATAATGAGCTTCATCGCAGTTTTACTTATTGTTTTAGGCCTTTCCATAAATCGTATTTTCCGCGGAGTTGGCAGTTGGCTTTCCGCCACAGACAACCCAGAGCCCACAGCCATGTGTTTTGTTCTCGGAGGCAATAGTTACGAACGTGGAATTGCAGCAACTGAATTATTCAAGCAATTTCCCCTTCAGAAATTCATGGCCACAGGAGGTAACTATCCTTACCAAATTCTATGCTTGGATACTACTATGCTCGAGTGTGAACTAACGCGCCATTTCATGATAAGCCGCGGAGTTCCAGCCGAACAAGTAGACACCCTCTCTTCAGCTCACAGCACAATGGATGAATCGAACGAAATACTGCAGTGGTGCAAAGCCAATGACGCCAAATTTATTACCGTCATTTCAAGTTCATTTCACATGCGTCGAGTGAGGATGGTATTCGAAGATAAGTTTGATGATGCAGGCATCAAGATTAATTTTCACGGTGCTGCACCACTAGACTATTCCCAAGACAACTGGTGGAAAAACGAAGAAGGCATGATCATGACCAACAACGAACTCGTGAAAATTCTTTACTACGCCATTAAGTACTGATCAACAATTCTGTGATCTCTGCAGAAAAACAGCTCAGTTTCATAAATACTGAATTTCAATGCTTAACTTTGTATGTAACTAATTATCCAACTACTGGGCATGCAATTGAATGAGGAGAGCAACGACAATCGGAATACGGTTGATCTGGTGCAACGGTTTGAGAAGATGATTTCGCAGGACGATTCGTATTACTTCGATATGGATCAGTTGGAAGAGATTGTTGATTTTTACTGTGAAGCGGGTCAATTTTCTCAAGCTCTTAAGGTAATAGAATACGGGTACAATTTGTTTCCCGACAACATGACTCTCATGCTGCGAGAGGCGCAAATACTTTCAGGCATGGGTCACCTCACGAACGCGTTAAAACTCTTAAAGCGTTTGGAGAGGATGGATGCCAACGAAGAGGTACTTCTCACTCTGGCCTCCATCTACACTCAGCAGCGCGAGCATACTAAGGCGATCAAACTACTTCAGAAAGCTCTTTCTTTAGGCTCTAGCGAATTCGCAGATGATATTTATTTGGAGATTGCGCTTGAATACGAGAACATGCAACGTTTCGACAAGGCGCAAGAAATTCTTCAAGAGGCAATTCGTCGGAGTCCACAAAACGAAGTTTTATTGTACGAGTTAGCGTATGTTTTCGACATGAACGAAAAGAGCGCAGAGGCTATCGAGTTTTACCAACTCTTTTTAGAGTCGTTCCCATTTTCATTCCCTGTCTGGTACAACCTCGCCAATGCATACCAGAAAGTTAACAAGTACACAGAGGCATTGGAGTGTTATGACTACTCACTTGCCATTCAAGATGACTTCACTCCGGCCTATTACAACAAAGCTCATACACTCTTCAAGCTAGAGCGCTATCAGGATGCCGTTCAAGTATTCGAAGAAACCTATGCCTACGAGCCTCCCCAGGCACCGGTATATTGCCACATTGGAGAATGTTTCGAAAAGTTGAATCAGTACGACAAGGCACTTTTCTATTACCGCAAAAGCATTCAGGTGGATGAGTTCTATGCCGACTCCTATTTGGGAATAAGCATCACCATGGATTTAATGAACAAGACCATCGAAGCGTTGCCGTTCATAGTAAGGGCCATTGAGATTGAGCCCGAAAATCCGGATTACCATCTGTTTCATATTGAATTCCTCAAAAAGCTCAATCGACTGGATGAGGCGGAGGCAATAGCGGAATCGATCATGAGCAAGTTCCAGGACAATGAAGACCTGTGGCTCGACTATTCAGATATTTTTTCTCATCGCGGTGAATTTGACCGTGCACTTGGCATCATCCAAACGGGATGGCAACACTGTCCGCAGAGCAACGAACTCGGATTTCGGCAGGTAGCCTACCTCATTCAAGCGGGAAAAACCACCGATGCGGAAGAACTGTTGTTCCGCATGGCAATGCGATTCCCTGAGGGCCTCAATGAACTTGAAGAATACTACCCTGAAATAAAGGAAAACCTTCTGTTCCTCGAGCTCCGCAAACAGCTATCTCACTAGATTTAGCTCAAGTCCAAGCAATACGAACCTTTTGACACGAATGCATATCTTTGCACTCCTGATTAATTAACCATTTCTTTCATGAACTTCAAACTTAAGAACCTCCCCGACAGAACGAAGAGAACACGTGAATTTGGACTAACGATGGTGATGGACAAGGGTTTAAGCCTTAGACAGGCTGAAGACCTTATCGATAGCTCAAAAGAGCAGGTGGATATTGTGAAACTCGGTTTTGGAACCTCCTCATTCGCTGGAAACGTGAAAGAGAAAGTGAAACTATACAAAGAGGCAAACTTCCGTGTATATGTGGGTGGAACATTGTTTGAAGCATTTTATGTGAGAGGACAACTGGATGATTATAAAAAGTACATTGATAGCCTTGGAATAGATACGGTGGAGATTTCCGATGGCAGTATGAGTATCCCACACGGTAAGAAATGTGAGATCATTAGCGAGTTCACAAAAAACTACAAGGTGCTTTCTGAAGTTGGTTCGAAAGAAGAGGGCATCCTCATATCACCCGCGCGTTGGATAAAAATGATGCAAAACGAGCTTGCAGCAGGCTCTTGGAAAGTCATTGCTGAAGCACGTGAGAGTGGCACTGTGGGTATATACCGTCCAAATGGGCAGGCACATACGATGCTCATCAATAAGATCATCAAAAACGTTAAGCCCGAGGACATTCTTTGGGAAGCGCCGAAAAAACCACCACAGGTCTATTTTATAAAGCAATTTGGCGCCAACGTAAACCTAGGCAACATAGCCGAAAACGAAGTTATTCCGCTGGAGTGTCTGCGAATTGGTTTACGCGGCGACACATTTTTTGACTTCCTTCCCGAGATTACGGTCAAGAAATTTAAATCATGACAGCAAACATGAACACTATCTCTTCTCAACAACTTGCCCAATGGAAATC
>CAMBPD010000068.1 GCA_945869405.1 Chryseobacterium gleum
ACGGTAGTGTCCAAATAGGGTGGTGGTCCGGGATCGAGATATACTTTCCAGCTTAACCCATCGCGCACAAGCGTATCGGCTTGATCTTCGGTTAGCGCAAACGGAATGACATTGCCCCATTCGTGCGAGAGGGCTGGCACGCCAGTCCCGGGAAGGCACGGAATCTCAAGCCCATTTTGATCTATGCATTGATTCAGAACAAGAGTCTGCCAGCGATTCGGGTCAACTACGCTTGGGTTGCCGGGAAAGGCCGGTTGCAACTGACCATTGATGGGCGCGTATTGAGTATTGGCATAATTCAATTGCTGGTTTGACCCATCTTGCAAGGCAAACTCCTGAAACTTTGCAGCGATGTAGTTCCCGAGTTTAGCCGGGTCACCGTCAGAGTAATCGGTAGAGGTGATTGCTGTGTCATATCCCAACAAGGCCATGCGGTCGTTCAGGTAACCCTGAATGGTGAGCAGGTTGGCACCCGGAGCAAAAATGGTATAGCGATTCCAAAGTGTGCGATAGGCCGCATAGCTGATAGCTTTTTCCTGCGCAGCCTGAAAGTTGCCATCGGTCGGCATGAGTATACCATTAAAAGGACAGTTGAAGCCTCCCCAAGTTTGACCCAGCAGGTAGGGTTGTGCCTCATCATCATAAACCGCCCATGCATCATACATGGCAATCGATACATGCGATAGATGGCGGGCATGCACGGTAGGTTTTGCGAAGTACTTGCGAATGCAGCTTAGTTGTGTTTCGCTCCATTGGCGGGCAACGGATTGTTGACCAAAAGAGCAGGCGTGAAGTACTACTAGGGTTACAAATAATACCAAAGATTTCAGCCCAGTCCGATACGTAAAAAATGCCATAGTGATTGTCGTTTGTGCGAAGTTAACCGCTGATTTTCATTACCAACCTACACTACACAAATTCCTTAACACTTGTCAATAGCGATAAATGAATAATTGACAGTTGTTAACTTGGACTCACAGTTAATCTTCAGAACAAGGAAATTGCTCTATCCTTGTTAACCTGACAATTTAGATTGACTCGTATGTTTCTTCCTCAATTAATTGTGTCACTCGTGTTTCTCGCATCGGGACTGCTGATGGTAAAATTTCCGCCGGCCAAGATTAACCCCATTTATGGTTACAGAACACGTCGCTCTATGCAATCGCCGGAAGCTTGGCGATATGCTCAACGCGTTGCCTCCAGAAAAATGGTTTTGGTTGGAGCAGTTGGCTTGATGCTATTCTCCATAGGATGCATAGGCGGTGCAACAAATGATGTTGCCGTATTTGTGTTGGTAGCGACTGTCTTGGGCGCGCTGGTTTACGTAGTGTATAGTGTTGAGTCTTCTTTGAAACGCAAGTTTCCGATTGATCGAGTTTAAAACCGCATCGGTATCGAATAAATCACCTCGTCTTGGTTGTGCGGTGTGACCATGAATACGGGAATTTGAGCATCGTTATAGATTAAATCCTCCTCCTCGGTTCGAGGAAACAAAGTATACAGATATTCGTAACTGAAATTGATAGCACAAATCAAATCGGCTTCTATTGAGGCAGCATAGCGCACGAGTTCTTTCGTGAAATGCGCGTTGTGCGCTACTTCATGCAAGGCGACGGTTATGTTGTTTTCCTCGAAGATTCGTTTTACCCCGGAAAGGGTGGCCTCGTCCACCTGCTCGGCATTTACACGCTTCAAAACCAAGTGAACTTCACCGGAAAAGAGCTTGGCCAACTGCACGAATGCACCTGCCTCATCCAGAAGTTGATGCCTGTAATCTACAGGAATAACTAGTTTTTTATACCCCTGTGCACGGATGGCTCTGCCTTGAACAATGATGAAGGGAATGTGCGATTCAGAAACCACGCGCAGAGCCAAGCTACCCGTGAGTCTTTGCATGCCTCGCATACCGTGCGTTGGCATTACAATTAATCCGCAACCATTTTCTTTTGCGAAGGTAGGAATTTCACCCACGACGCCTCCCTTGCGCACATGTGTGCTGACTTCACCATTGAATGTTTCTTTCAATCGATGCGCCCATGCCTCCAATTCAGACTTGGATGCTTCCATTGCGCGTTCGGTAAACTCCAAGTGGAGAAGGGCTATTTCGGCTCCTGAAATAGTCGCAATGTGAGCGGCATGATGAAGGGCCACGAAGCTCTCTTCCTTCAAATCACATGGCACTACTATTTTTTTCAATTGCATGGGTTGGTCTTTGCCGCAAATCTAACCATCTTGTTTAATTTTACCCCAAACGAATTGACTCACTGCTATTAAAGGACCAATGAATCCAATTGAATCTTTTTTTGACAACCAATACGAAAGCGTTATGCAACGCCTTCGCCTTGAGTTGAACGTAAAATACCTCTATCACGATAGCCGACATACGGAGGATGTAATACGGCAGTCACAAGAAATTGCGTACCGTGAAGGTATAGGCCCTGATGAGATTGCTTTGTTGAGAGTAGCGGCGTTATATCATGACTCGGGGTTTTTGGTGCAACGTGCAAATCATGAGATAGCCGGCGCCGATATTTTTCTAGCGGAAGCGATTGATTCGGGTATTGCGCAAGAGGACAAAGAGCACATTTGCCGACTAATCTTGGTCACAAAGATTCCTCAAAAACCCACAACGCTCTTGGAAAGCATTATCTGTGATGCCGATTTAGATTACCTGGGGCGCGAAGACTTTCCCTCCATCGCTGAGTTTCTCTATCTAGAGCTAAAGGCCTGCGGCGAAATGTCGGATAGACAGCGCTGGAACGAAATTCAGTTGGCTTTTTTGAAAGGTCATAGCTTCCATACACCCTCTTCGCACGCTCTTCGCACAAATACACTCGAGAGAAACATTCTTTTTGTAAGCCGACGGATTCAGGGTGTCTAGTCACTAATGAACGTCTTGAAATAGTTTATACCCTTAAATGATGATAGGCTTTTTCGAAATCGAAATTTTCCAATGCATGCAAGGCTTGCTTCAACCGAAGGGAGGTTTGTAAATCTAGAGTGTATTGCTCGAGTAACTCTTCAGCCAAATCTATGGCTGAGCTATCGCTGTTGGATGCCAACAATTGCAGAGATGCCCATTTTTCACTTAATGCCCTGTCGTCGATAGCACGTTTGTTTGTGCCCTCCATTGATGTAGCGCTTAGGACAAGGTTGATGCGTTGAATCAGCTCAGCAATTTGTTGGAAGAGCGATTGAAGTTCTTCCAAATTGTGCTCTTGCAAAGCGTTGATGCCTTGCTCAGATTTATGGTTTAGTTGTGTGGAATGGGGGAGCAACAATTTTTGAAGATCTCTAGCGCCTATGTTACCAGTAATGCCTGTAAGAGTATGCACGAAAGCCGCAAGCCCTTTGCCATTGCCATCGCCTATCATTTGCTTGCCTTCTTCTTGGATGTTGCTGTAAACGGCGGCATACGATTCAAGTAGCTTTTTATAGGAAGCTTGCTTATTTCCTACACGGTAGAGTCCGTCTTGCACATTAATACCCTCTATGGCAAAGTCAAGTGGCTGCGTTGTGGCAAGTTTCAACGACATTTCTTTGTGTTGAGTATGCTTAACTAATGCGCTGTAAAGAACAAGCGGATCGATTGGTTTGGTGATGTGCTCGTTCATGCCCGCCGCTATACTTTTTTCTGCTTCTCCTTTCATGGCGTGAGCTGTCATGGCGAGTATGGGAAGCAACTGGAAGCGTTCGTCTTGACGTATTTTTTGGGTGGCTGTCAGTCCATCCATCTCCGGCATTTGTATGTCCATCAACACACAGTCAAAACCTTGTCGTTTCACTTGTGCAATTGCTTCAATACCGTTTCGAGCCACATGTGTCTCAATGCCTACATCCTCCAATAGTTCTTTAGCCAGGTCTAAATTCATCTCGTTGTCCTCGACGAGAAGTATTTTTTTACCCTTGAGTCCCGTTCGGATAGTGTCCATGTTGAGCATGTTGCCTACCTCTGTCTTGGAGCGAGTGGGGGTGAGGTGCAAAAGATTGTTTAACACATCAAAAAGGTTCGACGGATTGACAGGTTTCAGTAAATAGTCATCAACGCTATTTGGAGTGGTTGCATCTTTAATGGCTTCGATTCCGTATGCCGTTATCATCACTACCGATGGCACATCGGGTGAGGTTTTTTTAAGGTGTTCAACAAGATCAATTCCGCTCATGCCAGGCATCTTCCAATCGGTTAGGAGAATAGAGAAGGGGGCTTGCTGGCTATGCTCAGCTTGAAAAATCCCAATGGCTTCTTGGGCATTTGCGGCACAAAAAACTTCAAAGCCGAAGGATTGCAGCATCTCCTCGAGCACCATTCGCGCAATTTCTGAATCGTCCACTAGCAAGACCTTCAAGTCTTTTCTCGTCTTCGTACGATGGGGTATGGGTTGGTTGATGGCGTCGCTAACTGCGAATTCTGCGGTGAAGGTGAACGTGCTACCATGCCCCAAATTGCTAGCTACTTGAAGACGGCCATTCATGAGCTCAATAATGCTTCTGGAAATCGTAAGACCAAGACCGGTGCCACCAAACATGCGTGTGGTCGAAATATCAGCCTGTTGGAAGGGAGAAAAAATCTTGCTGAGTTGATCTTCGCTCATGCCAATGCCCGTATCTTTAATGCTAAACTCAACCAATATAAGAGTGGCGTCTCGTTTTTTTAGCTTTGCTTCAAGCGTAATCTCTCCGCTCTCTGTATACTTAGCGGCATTATCGGAAAGGTTGAGCAATACTTGTCTAAGCCTCAACGAGTCTCCGCTCATGACAGGAGGAATGGTTGGGTCGATGATGGTGATGAGCTCGACTTCCTTCTTCTTTCGCAATTTCACATTCACCGCATCGGCCACTTGAGCGATGGTCTCCTCTAGAAACAGTGGAGTGTATTCCAACTGCATTTTACCTGCTTCCATTTTGGAAAAATCCAAAATATCGTCGATGATGCGCAGCAATGCCTTGGCCGAGATATCAACCTTGTTTACGTAATCGCTTTGCTTGGGGGTTAAGTCCGTGAGTTGAACCAGATAATTCATGCCGATGATCGCGTTCATTGGGGTTCTAATCTCGTGCGACATATTCGCTAGAAACTCGCTTTTGGCCCTATTTGCCGAGTCAGCTACTTCCCGCAGAATCACGAGTTGATCGTAGCGTTCATTGATCTCTCGGTTTTTCTCTTTTACTACATCCAGGTGTTTACCAATGGACGAAGCGAAGATCCCTAGAAATAAAGGTGCGGTGTCAATAATCCAAAGCATTTCGGATTCCCGTTGGCAGGTAATCAATAGTGCCCAGGAGACCCTGCCATACAAATGGAAAGATTGGAAGATGGTTCCGAAAATGGGAAAGCATAATCCGAACAAGGTGCCGTATAGGGCGTATAGTCGCTGTTCAGAATGGAGTAGTGTACGAAGAGTCATTTCAGGATGGGAAGCAGGGCACCAAATCTGGTGCGAATTAGTTTTGGGCAGTCTCAGCCAAAATGGAACGCATGGTATCGATCGACATGGGTTTGCCAATGAATTCTGTAACCAGCGGAGTGGCTTTGGCGCGTTTCAAATCGCGATCGTCTAGCGTGGAGGATAAAACATAAACCCGTGTTTTTTCAAACCGACTGGGGTCCATGGTCGCCATAGTATCTAGCACTTCGAAACCTCCCATAACAGGCATACGTATGTCTAATAATAAGATGTCAATGTGTTCGTTCGGGTTTTGTATCATATAATCCACCACCTCTGATCCAGACTTGAAAATGTCGATTTTAACATCGCTAATCAAACGCTTGATAACCTCCCCATGGAGCATGTTAAAGATGTCGTCGTCATCTACAAGTACTATATGTTGCTGCTTATTCATGAGAAGTGTCTTCAGGTATGGTTATCGTCATAGTGGTGCCTTCGCCTAGCTTGGAGGCTACGAATAGGTCACCCTTTAATTTGTTTGCTATCTCCTTACAAATATACAGACCTAGTCCGGTTCCAACGCTTGACGTTGTTCCTCGGAAAAACATGGTGAAAATTTGGATCAAATGCTTCTCATCAATCCCCTCTCCATTGTCTGAAACTTGCATGACGACTTGGTGATGCTCTCTTTTTAAGCTGAACTTGACAAATGATTGGATGTCTTTGCGGCGGTATTTTACACTGTTTCCGATGATGTTCTTTAACAAAACGCTCACTCGAGAGCGGTCTGAGGTGATTCTCGTTGAAGTTTGAATGTCGAGCTCCAATTCCATTTCTCCTTGCGAACTGAAACGCAAATCATTGAAGGCTTGCTTAACCAATTCAACAACATCAAAGTTCTCGTACTCAATTTCTAATCTCGAGTTGCGAGAATATTCAAGAATCTCTTGTATTGTGCCATCGAGTCGACTGGCAGAGCCATCAACCATTTCCAGGTACTTTCTGTTTTTATCGTCAATTTCTGAGGAATGGATGATAAGCGAAACAATGCCTTTAATCGAAAGAAGTGGTGAACGTAGGTCGTGTGAAATGCTGTAAACGAAATTGTCTAGCTCTGAATTTATCTTTCTCAGTTCATCGTTCTTGTTGTTTACCGCATCTTGAACGGTTTTCAGCTCAGTAATATCGACGCCCGTTACAATAATGTGCTCTAGCTTTCCTGTCTTATTTAGATAGGGTAGAATGCTTTGAAGAAAGTCTACTTTCGTGCCATCGGCAAGCTCGCCTTCATCTTCCGTCCGAACAATTTGCTTGGTTTCTACCGCCCTGCGACTGGAGTTTATCATATGCATTGCGCGCGCATTGCTTTCAGAATCAGCCAATTCAAAAATAGATTCTCTCGAAAGTGGGTCCCACCACAATGCGCCCTCTTTCGCTGGCTCACTGCTGAAGAGCAAGCACCCTTCTGAATCGAATACAAACTTCTGCGATGGGGAATGGTTGAGAATACTCTCGTAAAAAGTTTTAATGGTGAGCATGCGCTCAGCGGACGCATCACGCTCCCTGCGCAGCGTAATTTCTTCCGTGACATCTTTCGTGCTGCCCACTACACGAAGCACCGCACCATTCTCATCGCGCTCTGCGACCATCACTATTTCTAAAATCCGTTTTGCACCGTCACTGATTCGCTTAATGGGATAGGATGTCTCTCGTGTGGTTTGATTTCCGTGCCGCAGAAAATTCATATCGGCAACTCCTTGCTCATAGTCTTCCAGACTCATGCTATCACGCCAAATCTGAGCAATGGGTAGTGTTGTGTCTTTAAGGACGCCATAAATGTCGTACATGATGTCGCTCCAGCGGATACTGCCATCTGTGAGTTTGTATTCCCAGGTGCCAATTTGCGATTGCTTTGCAATGAGCTCAAAGCGTGTGTTCATGCGAAGGATCTCTTGCTTTGCAAGCATATCATTCGTTATGTCTTTTTGTAGCGCTATGAAGTTGGTGTGCTCGCCGTTTTCGTCAAACACCGACATGATTTCAAGTTGGCTGTAATACTCCCGACCCTCGTGGTCATAGTTCACTACTTCCACTTCAATATTTTCTTTGTTCCAAAGCGATTCTTTCAACTTTTGAAGTACAACCGGATCTGTCTTGGGGCCTTGCAATAAATCTTTCGGTTTCTTTCCAATTACTTGGTCGAGCGAATACCCAGAGATGGCGGTAAACGCATCGTTAATCCATTCAATTCTGCCCATTTTGTCGGCAATAATGACACCGCTCTTCGTGCGGGTGGCTATCAAAGAGAGCTTTCTCAGTTCCTGCTGTGACGCCTTTATCTGCTCGATTTGCCTGCTGATTTCATCGCTGCGTTTGCGGTTCGCAAGCATTGCCTGCAGCTGTTGGGTGAAAACGCCAAAGAGGGTGTCGTGTCGCTCCTGTGGTGCGTTATAGAGCGGCGAGTTGATCTTGCTGGTTAGGCCTAAAATGAAAACTTCGTAACCTAAATCGGGTTCAGAGAAATGGGAGAGAAGACCTTGGTCAAATTGCGAGTAAAAATCCCATTGATTAAGAATGGGTGCTTGGAGGAGCGAGTTTTTTTCATGCGCCATTTTCTGGGCAAGCGATCGCGTTTGAAGAAGAAAAGAATTAAGATCAGGAGGAGTGGATAGCCCCTCTCGGTAGATCAGTGGCGCTGATGTATCGGTTGGTGCATAAATGATGATGGAACCTTCCATCTCAAAAACATCCACGATAGCTTCAGCTTCAATCTGAAAGAAACTGGTGTCGCTTGTTTGTTGCAGTGCATCAGAATTATATCGGTGCAGGCGCTGGTGTAAAACAAGCTCGTGATCGAGCCTGTCGCGGGTGTTTATGAGCTCCTGTTGTGTAGCAGAAAACCGCGTCACCCTTAGCTGGAGATCGCGGTACTGCTTCAGGAGCTCATCATATCCCGGATGTTCATTCATGCGTGTTATCGCGAGTTCAGCGGTAAATTACGTACAATGCCGTGGTGTAGTTGTGGTAAACATTTTTACCCCCCAGCCGTGCAAATTCGCCGAACCCATACATGCCCAACCATGGCGGACAAGTGCCTTCTTGGTAAAAGGGATACTGCATTTTGCTCACCAACTCGTCTTTGATGATTCGGTTGAACAGGAAACGACCGCGCGCCAAGCAGTCGGCATGAAAAACAGCAACGGGCTTCTTGCCCAAATTGCGATCGTTCATCACCTTAACCATTCGGTCCATTTCAGTAAAGATCAATTCCTCATCGCGTGTGGTAAGCCATAGCGGTGTGCCTTCTGCAATCGTTGTTGCATAGTACATGTCGTTGCCTTCTCTCTTAGTGACCACACGCAGAAGATGGTTGTTGCCGTATTCCTGAGCTAGTTCAGCCGTAAGTTTTTCTCCGAGTGCGCCAATGGGAATGGTGTCTCCGCAAGAGGCCGACGATGCTATGCCCAATCGACGGGTATATTCCTCCCACGCTGGTTTTCCATTAAGTTCTTGTATGATGTGTCCGTCAGATTTGGTCACAACCAACGGATCTCCAATGGCAACAAATCCATGTGTGGCCTGCGTATCTACTGTTAATGTGGAATCTGAGAACCCGACTGCATATGCGGCGTTTTCGTATACGCGATTGTCTATGGCTTGGTAGCTTACAATGCCTTTCATATTGTCTGAAGAGGTAGCACCAAAAATGGTTACACTCTCTCCGAGAACCTCCTCGAATGCACGTATGCATTGGTCGTTGGCAATGTCTATTCCAGAGCCAAGAAAGTAGATCATATTAATTCCAGGTTGCTGTTGCTTCAACGAGTGGGCGAGTTCCAGGCACTTTTCGTATGAATTCTTTCCATGGATGTGGTCCACACTAGCAACCGCAAATTCTTTTCCTTTCACAGCCATCAACGCCATGTCTTTCATGGACTCGCTAACTCCTTCCCGACCTACAACGCCGCAGCAAGATGAGGCAACGATGCGCGCATTGGGTGCCATTTCGTGCGCTTGATTGACCATTTCTTGAAAGTCATGGCCAATAGAGGCATGAAGAATTAATAGATCCGCTTCTTGGTATTCATTCCCCAAGGCGATTTCCATACATTCCATTACGGCACGGCGTGTATTCACAACGCGTCCGCTAGCAGAGAAAAATTCTAGCATTATTTAGTGGTGTTAAGATGTTACGACGGAAAAAAAATCATAGCTTTTTGCTAAAATAGAAGAAAGAACTATTCTCTCGCGACTTGTGTTCACTGATTAATGTCAATCATTGTTTTGCGGTTAGTCTATACACTCATTTTTCTCTGGTGATTGAGTGAGGTATCCTTGCGACTGAAACACTATGGTCGCCATGAGATCTTACCCCGAACTTACTGAGCAGGTCGAGAACATCGGCAGGTCTGAGTCGGTCGCTTTCCTCTGCGAGGCTTTCCTGCAAGGCACAACAAAGTATGTCATGCAGTTTGCCGATTAACCGATTCTTGGGGGTTGGGAATTAGGTTGGGCAGCCAAATTGAAATCGTAGTTCCTACCAATGGTTCTGATTGTAATTCTATGGTTCCTCCTATGCGCTCTGTCATTTCCTTCACGATATATAGCCCTAGTCCTGAGCCGCTTCGTTCGGTGGTTCCACGGTAAAACATATCGAAAACACGCTTTATGTTTTCCTCCGTAATGCCTTTGCCGTTGTCCGTGAATGTAAGTGTGCAAGAGGTGCTATCTACGGCAATTTTTACCCGAAGCCAGCACTTGTTTTTTCCATTGTCGCAGTATTTCAAGCTGTTGGAAATGATGTTATGCACGATCGACTTTAGGCGGCGTTCATCGGTGTAAAATGGAGAACTCACTGAAATATCTAGTTCTAGCGAAACGGAGGTGCCCTCGTAAAACTTCATGTCGCCATGCGTTATGCGAATCAGTTGCTCTAGATCAACCATAGCAGGTTGTAGTTCAAGACGCGCGTTTTTTGAGTATTCGATAATGTCTTTGATGGTATCGTCCAATCGGTTGATGGAATTGTAGATTTCTTCAATAAATCGTGCCCTAGTAAAGGCCTCCATGTCTTCCTCTTCAATCAAATTGAGAAGACCTTTGACGGACAGCAATGGTGCGCGTAAATTGTGGGAGGCGCTGTATACAAATTGATCTAGCTCGTGGTTGACTTTTTCGAGTTCTGTATTTTGAGCTCTGAGCTGCTCTTCACTCTTTTTAAGTTCCGTAATTTCTTGCCCGTAGATTATGATGTAGTTAAACTCGTTCTCGATATGGCTCGGCCGATGCAAACGCACGTAATGTTTTTCCCGAGGTGTTCCCACATCAAAAGATTCCTCGAATAGTAAGTCCTCATTTGTTTTTAGTACTTCCAAACAGCCTTCTCGGCGCTTAACGGATAATTCTGAAAGACGATTTTTCCTTTCCCAAAATTCACTGTCTGTTTTTCCAATCATCCATTCTCGAATTTCGTCGTCTTTGACGGCTTCTTTGTTCACGAACAGATACCGTATGTTGGTGTCGACCACTACCAATTCCGACGGCAGTTGGTTGAGGACTGCACGCAAAAGTCGATTCTCGGAGAGTACGCGATTGTATTCTTCGAGCGATACAGTGCCGCCTTGGTCCGATGTGCTGTCGCTTTCCTTCATCTACTAGATTGATGAGGTTAAATGTAGCTGATATGGGATAAAACAGCGGCGCCCTGAACAATCACTCACTCAGGAATGAGCAACATCCCCTGCTAAGTTTGGAATTTCGAGCGTAATGGACGTGCCTATGCCTTGTTGTGATGTCATGTGCATGCGGCCATCGAGTTTATGGAGCATTTCCTTCACGATGTATAGTCCCAAACCGGATCCGGTTCGCAAACTGGTTGCTCGGTAAAACATCTCGAAGACGCGCTCTTGATTTTGCTGAGGAATACCTATCCCATTATCTGAAAAGGTGAGCATACATTGAGTTGCTGATGTCTTTACTGTGATGTTTAAATGTCGCTCGTTTTTAGCCGGATCTGCGTACTTGATGCTGTTCGAGATAATGTTGTGTATTATAGACCGAATACGCCGTTCATCGCTGATAAGAGGCGAGTGCAAATCCGTTTTTACGCTAATGGCAACTTTACATTGGTCAATGAACTTCAAATCCTCGAGGGTCGAATGAATGATGTGCAGAATGTCCATTTCCTTCGGTGCAACCTCGAGTCTTGCGTTTTTCGAATATTCGATGATGTCGTGGATTGTAGCGTCCAAACGTTCGATGGATCTATAAACCTCCTGCATAAACCGATTACGGTCTTCCAATGCAGTGTCCTCTAAGGAGATCAAGCTAAGAAGCCCTTTCATAGAGAGCAGTGGTGCACGGAGATTGTGCGATGCGCTGTATACAAACTGATCGAGTTCGGCATTCACTTTTTCCAATTCACTATTCTGATGCATCAGCTTGTTCTCCGTCAGCTTTAACTCAGTGATGTCGATGCCGTAGGTCAGCAAAAACTGTAACTCATCCTGTTTAAAATAGGGATGCGTAACACGGATGTACTGCTTTTCCTTTTCAGTTCCGGCGTGAAAAATCTCCTCTACGGCGGTAGATTTTCGCTGAGCCACGGCTTGATGAAAGCCTTCAATTCGCTGGATTGCTTTATCGAGAGGTAATTTTTTTGATTTCCAGTATTCGATTTCCGATCGGCCAATAAGCCAGCGACGCAATTCCTCGTTCTTTATTGCATTCTGATTGACGAACAGGAATTTGAAATCCTGATCGAAAACAGCAACCTCTGCCGGCAGCTGATGAAGAAGCGCTTCATAGAAAAGAACTTGTCGTTGCAATTCTACAACTTGCTCTGGGCTAATTTGCTCTGCGGAAATGTCAGATGCGTTTTTTTTATCGGATGTTTCCATGCATAGCAACCAACGATTTTGCTCGTCCAGTCGGGTTAACTTACCTAGCCAAGTGGTGTGCAATTGAATGGAAAAAACATCGATAACAACGCCGTCAGCTGAGGTGCTCTTGAGTTCGCTCACAAGGTCCAATAGTTCGCTTGCGCTATTCGAGGCGAACAAATCCACAATTGATTTGGCGTCGGGAAATAAGTCGCTCACACGCTCGCTGCAGAAATAGAGGTCTCCCTCTTCACTGAATGCACAATGCAGCGGGTGAAGTCGGTTGAGTAGTTTGTGACCTATTGTGTCAATCATGGTTAATTCGATGGCACAATGTAGTTTGAGAAGGTTATTAACACTAACAACCGATTCTATAATTTTATTTTAAGCTGAAATCTCTCGTCCTAGACATCCGGCAACCCTTGGGCCCTTCATACCATCGTTTAGGATTCTATTTGCCGATGCAAAAAGTGAGATACCCAAAAAAAATTAGGCTTTTTGAAAGCAGAATTGATGGGGTTGGAATAAAAATTACGGGGGCATTTTGTAACAGGCGCGGGTGGATTAAAATTGTACCCCAAAGGGTATATAAAAACGTTAAAAGCTCATTTTATACCCTAAAGGGTGTGAATATTGTTTTTATATATATATTTGTACCTGAAAGGGTATAAATATGAGTGCAATAATCGCAGCGTTTATCAAAGAAAAAAGAAAGCAACTCAAGCTTACTCAGCCTGAATTAGCTGAAAGAGCGGGGGTTGGTCTTCGCTTTCTTCGCGAATTGGAGCAAGGAAAACAATCGGTTCGTTTGGATAAAGTGAACCTGGTGTTAGGCTTGTTCGGCAGTGAACTGGGTGTTATCCAAAAACTGAATTATGAGACAAGCACAGGTTTATTACAAAAGTGAATTTGCCGGAATCATTTGTGAAACAGATGAAGGCTTTTTATTTCAATACAATGCCGATTATTTGGCAAGCACCATAGCCAAGCCGGTAAGCCTTACATTGCCTCTGCAACAAAAAGCGTTCACCAACAAAATATTATTCTCTTTTTTTGATGGTTTAATTCCGGAAGGTTGGCTTCTAAGCATTGCGTTAGCCAATTGGAAAATCAACCCAATTGACCGGTTTGGATTGTTATTAAGTCTATGTAAGGATAACATAGGCTGTGTATCCGTTATCTCAAAAGAAATGGAATCATGAGCAAGTGTTTATTCTGCTATCAGCCCTTGGAGCATGGTCAGCATGATTTCCATACTTCGTGTGCTAAAAAATTATTCGGCTCGACACAGGCCCCCGTTATTGATTTTGAAATGAAACAGCTGGAAGAGCTTGCAAAACAAATCATCATTAAA
>CAMBPD010000069.1 GCA_945869405.1 Chryseobacterium gleum
GAATATCCATGCAAACTCGATAACAAGGGAAGGTTCTTGTTTCCTGCTCGCATGCGCAAGTCACTCGAGGATGTTATTCATCTTGGATTGGTCATCAACCGCGACATCTACACGCGTTGCCTTGTGATTTACCCACAGCCTACCTGGGAGAAAATTTCAGTAGATCTCGAGCGCATGAATCCGCACAATCGGAAACACGCAGAGTTCATACGATTCTTTCTCAACGGTGCCACAGAGCTTGAGCTCGACTCGGTAGGCCGAATGAACATACCGACACATTTGTTGGAATATGCCGAGGTGGACCTGAAGAAAAACAACGACCTCGTGCTGAGTGGGCTTGGGCAAAAAATGGAGTTGTGGAACAAGGAAACTCGAGATAAGAAATTCAGTACTCCGGACTTCGACTTTATGCAGTTGGCCGAGGAAGTGCAAAACGATTTGAGAAAGGATAACTAAGCGTGAATGCCCCAGGGGAGCGACTCACAGCAACAAAGGATATGTCGAACTACAAAAAAGAAGATGGATATCACCGACCGGTACTCCTACAGTCTTCAATCGACAATCTCAACATTCAACCCAATGGGGTGTATGTGGATGTAACCTTCGGCGGTGGAGGTCATTCAAGAGAAATTTTGAAACAACTGGATAAGGGAAGACTGATTGCTTTTGACCAAGATCCCGAAGCACAGGCCAATCGCATCGATGACCCGCGCTTTGAGCTCGTTGACCAAAATTTTCAGTTCATGAAAAATTGGTTGCGCCTCATGGGCATAAAGCAGGTGGATGGCATACTTGCCGACTTGGGCGTGAGTAGCCATCAGTTCGACAGCGAAGAGCGCGGATTTTCCATTCGTTTCGATGCGCCGCTCGACATGCGAATGGACATGAAAAGCAAACTAACCGCTGCCGATGTGGTGAATACCTACGAGGAGCAAGCGCTAGTTCGTGTGTTGCGCAGTTATGGCGAATTGGAAAATGCACGCGGTATGACGCGAAGCATCCTGCAGGCTAGACCAATCTTCAGCAGCGAAGACTTAAAGCAGGCCGTCAAAAAACACTTGCCTAGAATGCGCGAACACAAAGTGCTCGCGCAACTCTTTCAAGCACTTCGCATAGAGGTCAATCGAGAACTGGAAGTGCTGCAACATTTTTTACAGCAAAGTGCAGAACTGCTCAGCCCAGAAGGAAGACTAGTAGTCATAAGCTACCACTCGCTGGAAGACCGCCTGGTAAAAGACTTCATGAAGAGTGGAAACTTCGAGGGTGAGCCCATAAAAGACTTCTTCGGCAACCTTCAACGACCCCTCAAACCCCTTACCTCCAAACCCATTCTGCCTACAGCAGAAGAGATAGAAGAAAACACTCGTGCACGCAGTGCTAAAATGCGTGTTGCGACCAAAGAAAACAAATAAGCTAACCCAGCGGCTTACGCTGCAGATGATCGCTTAACCTAAATTAATGAGACCGACCAACGAAGTCAATGCCCAGGCATCGTCTGTTGCTGAACATGCGACAGAAACGAGCAACCAACAGCCGCCGAAGAAGAAATCGGTTAAGGGAAATATTCTTCAAAAAATCCTCAGTGGCGATTTTTTGGTGCGCGATGGACTCATCAAACACCTGTCGTTCGTGCTCTTTCTGGTTGGACTCTTTATCGCCAACATTGCCCTTGTGTATTACTTCGAAAACACCGCTCGCGAAAAAGTAAAGCTTCAAAACGAACTCAACGAGCTGCGCTCTCAATACAACACTACCGTGAGCGACCTGGAAAAAAGCAAACAACAAAGCAACGTGGCTCAGGCAATCCAACAGATGGGTTTAGAGGAACTACGAACCCCACCGCAAGTAATCGATGTCGAGCATGGCTTTTTCGACGATAAATCATCGCAAGAATGAACACATCGGAACACAACAGAAACAGCACAATAAACCCAACCCCAGCAGCTAAGCCTGAGGTTCAGAGGAAGAAACAACACCTCGCCCTTATTCACAACAAGGCATGGATGGTGTTCGCCGGACTGTGCCTGCTTGCCCTTGCTATTCTCATTAAAGTTTTTGCTATTCAGCTTTTCCCCGATGAGAAAGCACAGCAACTGGCCGAAAACTTCACCTATAAAGTTCGCGAAATACAGCCGGTTCGCGGACAGATTTACTCGAGCGATGGAAGCCTCATGGCCACTAGTATACCAGAATATGAGATACGCTGGGACGCTAAAGCCCCCTACGATGAAGAGGCCTACGCTTCCAAGCTCGACTCCTTGTGCGCAAGTTTCGCTAACCTCTTCAACGACCGCACAACAAACGAATACAAGGCCATTTTCAAAAAAGCCAAACGTGAGGGAAATCGCTACATAGAAATCATCGACCATGTCGACTACAACCAACTGCAAAAAGTAAAGAAGTTCCCCTTTGTAAACAAAGGAACCGTGCGTGGGGGCTTTGTATTCGAGGAAAAATTCATCCGCGATCAACCCTTCGGCACCCTCGCCTCGCGCACCATCGGTATGGAACGCGCTGAAAACAAGGTCGGCATCGAGCGCGATTATGACGAATTGCTTCGTGGAAAAAAGGGCGCTCAAATGATGGAGAAAATTGCCGGTGGCATTTGGAAGCCTATGAACAATGAATACGTGGAAGTGCCAGAGCCCGGGGCAGACATTATCACAACAATAGATGTGCACCTGCAAGATGTTGCCAACGCTGCTTTGAAGAAGAAACTGGAAGAAACCGATTCTGAGTGGGGCTGCGCCATACTTATGGAAGTGGAGACCGGTTTCGTGCGTGCCATTGCCAACCTTTCACGCAACAACCGCCAAGGAGAATTCAGCGAGCGACTCAACTACGCCATAAGCCAAAGCATAGAGCCAGGCTCCACCATGAAACTCGCCTCACTCATGGCCTGCATGGATGCGGGAAAAGTGAAACTCGAAGACAAAGTTGAAACGGGTAATGGAATGGTAACCTTCCATGGCCGCACCATGAAAGATTCAAACTGGGATAAAGGGGGAAGCGGCACAATAACAGCAGAACAAGTCTTTGAGATGTCCTCCAATGTGGGCACTGCTATGCTGGTGAAAAAATCATTTGGCGACAACCCGCAAGCCTATCTCGATAAACTTCACTCCTTCGGTATTGCTGACGCGCTTGGTATCGCTCTAACGGGTGAAGCACCGCCAAGGATGTATAAGACGACAAAAGAAAACGGGTGGAGTGGGTTGAGCATTACGCAAATGGCCATTGGATACGAAACCACGTGCACACCACTGCAAACACTAGCATTCTACAACGCCGTAGCCAACAACGGCATAATGGTGCGCCCACAATTCGTGCAAGAAATACGTCGCAACGGAAGGGTAATCGAACAATCGAAGCCAATCATCCTTGGCCAAAAAATTTGTTCAGACGAAACGATAAGACAATGCCGAAAAATGATGGAAGGAGTTACCGAAGAAGGCGGCACCGCGGGACGTCTTTTTAAAGCATGCCCCTACAAAGTAGGTGGAAAGACAGGCACCGCATGGCTTCATGAAGATGGCGGCTACCAAGCGCACCATTACAGAGCATCATTTGTAGGTTACTTCCCCGCTGAAAAACCAAAATACTCATGCATCGTCGTTGTGAATGACCCACGCGGCGCATACTACGCTAGCGTAATTGCAGCTCCTGTCTTCATGGAGCTTGCAGACAAAATCTACAGCACAGAACTTGAATTCCGTGCACCTGCAGGATCCGATAGCACGCGTATAGTTCAGCACAAACTACCACAAGTCAAAAGCGGATCAGCCCGCGAATTGAACGCCGTATTCAGCAGTCTAAAAATGCCCGTTTACACAGATGGGGAAGGACAATGGTACACAGCCCAATTACAAAACGACTCACTCCAAGTGAGCCCTAGAACTGTGGAAGTCGGCGTTGTACCCAACGTGCTGGGCATGGGATTGCAAGACGCTATTTACCTACTCGAAAGTCAAGGAATGAAAGTAAAAGTGAGTGGTTTCGGCACCGTACGAAAGCAGAGTATACCTGCTGGAAATAACATTCACACCAATCCGCACATATCCATCGAATTGCTGTGAAATTACTCAAAGACATACTTTTCAAATCGCGCATACAACAAGTGTTTGGTTCCACGCATGTGGCCATTGAACATATCACAATGGACTCCCGCGATGTAAAGCCCTTTAGCTTGTTTGTAGCAGTAGCCGGCGCAACAGTAGATGGCCACAACTTCATTGACAAAGCAATAGCGACGGGGGCCGTTGCCATCGTTTGCGAGAAAATACCCGACTACCCTGCGGGAAACATCACCTTCATTCAAGTGCAAAACTCGGCTGAAGCACTCGGTTACATTGCCTGTAACTTCTTCGAAAACCCAAGCGAAAAAATTCAAATCATCGCTGTTACAGGCACCAATGGCAAAACCACTACAGCGACTCTCTTGTATCGATTAGCGCTCAAAATGGGATTCAAGGCTGGCCTTCTTTCTACAGTGGTCAACAAAATAAACAACAGAGATGTTGAGGCAACTCATACCACTCCCAACGCTGTTGCGCTCAATGCTTTGCTCAACGACATGGTGGCTGCCGGCTGTACCTATTGTTTCATGGAGGCCTCTTCGCACGCCTTGCACCAACACCGAATAACGGGCATCCAACTGAAAGGTGCATTGTTTACGAATATCACACACGACCATCTCGACTACCATGGCACGTTCAACGAGTACATAAAAGCGAAAAAAATACTCTTCGACATTCTGCCTGCTTCCGCTTTTGCCATTACCAATGTCGACGATCGACATGGCGAAATAATAGTTCAAAACTGCAAAGGAAAAATCAAGACCATGGCCCTTCACAGCATGGCCGATTATCGTGCAAAAGTGCTTGAAAACGGTTTCGCCGGATTGCATTTGCACATCGAAAACCAAGATGTCTACACTCAGCTTATTGGTGGCTTTAACGCCTACAACATCCTGGCAGTTTATGCCGCCGCCATGGAATTGGGACTCGACAAAATGGAAGTGCTCACGGCCATTTCCGGATTACAAGCCCCTGAAGGTAGATTTCAATTCATCAAAACACCCAAAGGCGTTACCGCAGTGGTGGATTATGCGCACACACCCGATGCACTGAAAAACGTTTTAAAAACAATCGCCGAAATACGCACGGGCAACGAGCAAGTCATTAGTGTAGTGGGCTGCGGAGGCGATCGCGACAAGACCAAGCGCCCAGAAATGGCTCGTATCGCAGGCGAATGGAGTAACCGCATCATTCTGACCAGCGACAATCCGCGTAGCGAAGACCCGCAAGCCATCATCAACGAAATGAAAACCGGACTCGACCCCGTGATGGTAAAGAAAACACTCGCTCTTACAGACCGCAAAGAAGCCATAAAGCTTGCCTGCACGCTAGCCAACGAAGGCGACATCGTGCTCATTGCAGGCAAAGGACACGAGCGTTACCAAGAAGTTGCTGGTGTAAAACACCCATTCGACGATTTCCAAATAGTTAGTGAAACCTTAACCCTGCTCGAGAAATAATGCTTTACTACCTATTCCAATACCTTGATCAACAATTTGATTTCCCGGGCGCAGGACTGTTTCAGTACATCTCCTTTCGCGCAGCGTTAAGCATCATTCTTTCACTTACCATTTCGATGGTATTTGGCAAAAAACTCATTGCGGTGCTACGTCGCAAGCAGGTAGGTGAAACCGTGCGTGACCTTGGCCTGCAAGGTCAAATGGAAAAATCGGGTACACCTACCATGGGTGGACTCATCATCCTTGCTGCGATCCTTGTGCCTACACTTCTCTTCGCCAGGCTCACCAACGTATACATCCTAACCATGATCGTGGCCACCGTATGGCTCGGGGCTGTAGGCTTCATGGATGACTACATCAAAGTATTCAAAAAAGACAAA
The DNA here is from genome assembly GCA_945869405.1 of Chryseobacterium gleum. GTDB lineage: Bacteria > Bacteroidota > Bacteroidia > Flavobacteriales_D > Sanyastnellaceae > JAIBBG01. The sequence continues at coordinate 5,917 of CAMBPD010000069.1, forward strand.
AAAGGTCTCGCGGGCACAAGCAAAATAATCGGACAAATTGGAGTGGGCCTCATCGTAGCAGGCATGCTCTATTTCAACGAAAACGTTTTCATCAAAACAAAAATCAACGACACTCCCATGGGCAGCTCAACGCTGATGGCAGAAAGTGACCCGTTGCAATGGCATGCCGAGAAAACTCTAAAAACGACAATCCCGTTCGTCAAAGACAATGAGTTCGACTACACCTGGCTCATGCCCGACAGCTGGGAAACACCCACTACACTCTTTATTCTGTTCGCAATAATCGTTGTAATCATCGTCACTGCAGTAAGCAACGGAGCGAACATAACCGACGGTATCGACGGTCTTGCGGCGGGTACAAGCGCAATCATCGGAGTTACCCTTGCACTTCTAGCCTACTTATCGGGCAACTACATCTTCGCCGATTATCTGAACATCATGTACGTGCCCAATGCAGGGGAACTCGTTGTTTTCATCAGCGCATTTGTCGGTGCATGTATCGGCTTTCTCTGGTACAATACCTATCCCGCACAAGTATTCATGGGCGATACGGGTAGTCTCGCACTAGGCGGCATCATTGCCACCTTCGCCATTGCCATTCGCAAAGAGCTTCTCATACCAGTGCTTTGCGGCATTTTCCTGATCGAGAATCTCTCGGTGATGATACAGGTTTCGTATTTCAAATACACGAAAAAGAAATACGGCGAGGGACAGCGCATTTTTTTAATGTCGCCCCTGCACCACCACTATCAAAAGAAAGGAATGCATGAGTCCAAAATCGTATCGCGCTTTTGGATCATCGGCATCATGCTCGCAGTGCTCACCATCATCACACTAAAGACACGCTAAGCTTGAAGAAGAAAATTGTCATATTAGGCGGAGGTGAAAGCGGCATGGGCGCTGCAGTGCTTGCTATGAAGCACCGCTTTGAAGTATTCCTTTCCGATAAAGGATCACTGAAAGAGAAGTACCGCGAACAAATGCAAGCGCGGAATATTCCATTTGAAGAAGGTGGCCATGACGAAGCACGTGTGCTCGAGGCTGATGAAATAATTAAGTCACCGGGTATTCCTGATACTGCTCCACTCGTGGTGCAAGCCAAATCGAAAGGCATTCCTGTGATTTCTGAAATTGAATTTGCCGCACGATACACCAACGCAAAACTGGTTTGTATTACCGGTAGTAACGGAAAAACAACCACAACACTTCTGACCTACCACATCCTGAAAAACGCAGGATTAAACGTAGGACTTGCAGGCAATGTGGGAAGCAGTTTCGCCTTGCAAGTGGCTGAACAAAATTTCGATTACTACGTCCTAGAGATCAGCAGTTTCATGTTGGATACCATGTTCGAGTTCAAAGCCGATATCGCGATTCTCACCAACATAACGCCCGATCATCTTGACCGGTATGAATACAACTTCCAGAACTATGTAAACTCAAAGTTTCGCATCATCAACAACCAAACAGAGAATGATATTTTCATTTTCTGCGCCGACGACCCAGTCATCATGAAAGAGCTCAGCGAACGCACAATCGCCGCTCAACTCTTTCCATACACATTGAGCGAGCAACTGCCTTTTGGCGAGCGTGGCGCTTACACCAGCAACGATCAACTTATCATCCATATCAACAAATACAATTCGCTTACTATGAAAATGACTGAACTTGCATTGCAAGGAAAGCACAACATCGCCAACAGCATGGCTGCTGGTGTCGCATCTATGATTTTTGAATTGCGCAAAGAACTTGTGCGTGAAAGCCTAGAAAACTTTGAAAACGTTGAGCACCGACTCGAGTACGTCTCCAAGGTGAATGGCATAACCTTCATCAACGACAGTAAGGCAACCAACATAAACTCCACGTGGTATGCACTGGAAACCATGAAGGCTCCCACGGTGTGGATTGCAGGTGGCCAAGACAAAGGAAACAACTATGCAGACCTTAGCGATTTAGTAAAGAACAAGGTGAAGGCAATTGTGTGTCTGACGAAAGACAGCAGCAAGATTCGAAAAGCATTTGCAGGAACAGTAACACAAATCATCGATGTTCAAACCGCCGATCAGGCCGTGCGTGTTTCCTACGACCTTTCTCGCGAAGGCGATACTGTGTTGCTTTCACCCGCCTGTGCTTCATTCGACCTGTTCGAAAACTATGAAGACCGCGGGCGCCAATTCAAGGCTGCAGTGCGCAAGCTGTAAAGAGAGTAGTTTTAACTATACGATTTTTTTTTAACCGCAGAGACGCCGAGAATGCAGAGTATTCTATCTCTGCTTATTCTGCACCTCTGCGGTTAAAATGTTTTTACCGCAAAAGCGCAAAGGACATAAAGTCACTGACTATTTTTGCCGCATGAAAAAAGCAATCATCCATACCGAAAAAGGCGACATGACCGTGGAATTTTACCACGCTGATGCGCCGGGCACAGTTGCCAACTTTATTAAACTAATTGAAAGCGGTTTTTACGATGGCCTTACGTTCCATCGCGTACTGCCCGACTTCGTTATTCAAGGCGGATGCCCGAGCGGCTCTGGCACCGGCGGACCGGGTTACAAGATTCCCTGCGAATTGGACGGCGATAATCAATACCACGACCGTGGCGTATTGAGTATGGCGCACGCGGGTCGCAACACCGGAGGCTCACAGTTTTTCGTTTGCCACTCACGCACCAACACCGCTCACCTAGACCGCAACCATACGTGCTTCGGCCGCGTGGTAGAAGGTCTGGATATCATCGACCAAATTCGTCAGGGTGATAAGATGACGAAGGTGGAAATTGTGGAATAATACTCGCAGCTATTAAAAAAGGGATGCGACTTGCGCATCCCTTTTTTATTTCCAAAAATTTCAATCGTAGTCCGAAATGACTAGGGAGAAATGCAGCTTACTTTCTCATGTCAAAAATGTAGCGACCCGGAACCGAACCGCTCTCCATTGCAGTTAGTTTAATAACGTAATAACGCGGGTTACCATTAATCATCTTCTTGAACACATAGATATCTCCTACAACGAGTGAGTCCGTATAGTCCATACAGAAATTCGCATCGAAAACAACACCTAATTGATCCTTGCGAACGTCGTTGAAATTCAAATTTGGTATGCGCACAATTCCACATTGCGTGGGAGAATACCACTTGTGCGACAATTGGTAAGGATTGCTTGTCGTGTCGTTGGTTAATTCAACCAAATCTGCTAAACCTTGGGAATTGAATCCATCAAAGTTCAGTGACGAAGCCTGCACCAAAGAGAACGCATTGAATAGCTCACTGTCACGTGAGAAAAACGACACATCCTCAACAAGACTTAAAGCTATTTCCTGAGTTAAATCAAAACGCTTTAAATACTCTAATTGCTTCCCTCGGGTGTCTGTCATAACGAATTTACCGTACACTGAAGTTCCTCGACTGAAATCAGACGCGAAGTCTAGCGTAACTGTGGTGTTCTCCATGACGGAGCCACTAAATGTTTTTGACAACACCATTTCCTCAGGTCGTTGATCAGAGCTTAAGTAAACATCCAACGACGACAAACCCTCCGATGCATAGAGTTTGAGATTCATATCAATGCTCTCCAAGTCCAAAACAATAACGTCATCAGATGGAGAGAATATGATATAGAACTGTTCAACCTCCTTTTTCTTGCAAGCAAAAAACAGGACGAGGATAAATAATAAACCACTAAAGCGAACTTTCATTTTATTCGTTAATCTAGGTAGAAGCATAATATGCCTCGGATTCCTCTGTACATTGATACTTGGTTATCTGTCATTTTCAGATCACTGAATTGTGTGCCCGGATACCAATCATCACTTGTATAATATTCGCGATCAACAACGGTACCTCCAAAGCTCTGACTTTCCTGAATCTTACTCACACCGGCTCCCTTCTGGAAGTCGCCGCCAAATGCAATCATCTCGAGACCTATAGAGAAGCGCTCAAACATTACATTGCATCCAAAATAAGCGTCCAAACCCAGTGTAATATAACGTTTCGTAAGCTTTGAATTGACGTAGTCGCCACCAACGTATGTCTCATTGTTCTCAATTACCTGTGGCGACAAACCTAATGAGCCTGATACACCCCAATAAGGATCCAAATCAAAACGACGGAATCGGATGGTATTAAAATGCTTATCGTTTGCAATTCGCAGTGCGATTTTACGCTTTTTTGTCTTGAAAGCGTATGACTCAGGCGCGCCGGTCGTTGTATCTGCTACAACATCACCCTGATAATTGCGGGATGTTTGAGCGTAAACAATACCAATGGTTGTTACATCCTTCTCAGAGCGATAAAAACGCCAATTTGGGAAAATGTACTCCGGCAGACGGTTATCCAAATCATTATCTGTACTGTCGCCCGTATCAAGAATATTCGGCAAATCAATCGGGAGCAAGCCCATAATTGCTATCGCCTTAGTACCCGATTTGTGCTTGCGCAAGTCCTCGATAGGTTCTGTATTTATGTAGGTCAAGTCAAAATTACTTCCATTCTTAACCTCATTTAACTTGGTGTACTGGGCTGAAGCAGACATGCTAGCACAACCCAATAAAATTCCTAATATATATTTCTTCATGGTGATGTTTCTTTTTTAGTCTCTCTGATAAGAAATTGAACGTGAGTAACCTTTTTTCTTTTTGCCTCGCTTGAAAATATTTACCTCATCGGATACGGTGGCAGAGCGAGTCGCCTCCTGTTTTGGAAGAACTGCTATTTCCGCTGATCCACCGATAATAGTCTGGCCAGACCCTGTGCCAGTCACTACCGAGTTGTTGGTAATGTAACCGCCCTTGTCATCCAACGGAACTACGTAATTGTGGTCAGTAGTAACTCGTGGAATCAATTTAATTTGAGGATCATTCGACAATGCCTGAACTGATGCCAACTGCAGAAGAACAGCATTCGCATCATCTTTCCCGGCATCTGTTATCATCGCAGACATTTTGTCTCCTTTAAACGAAACATAGAGCTTTCTCCACTCTGTGTAATGAGGAATACCGGCACTGCGAGCAGCCAAGCCGTCAATATGATCGTTTTGAACTGCGCTTCCTTCGTTTACCCTTGTTGTGTTGTTCGTGATTTGAATTCTCTTCTCAGTAAGACGATAATTGTAGACATATACGTCCACTCCGTCTTGAAGATAATAAAAATCGATAGGACTTAATTCCAAGGTAGAAGCAACCTCAGTTTTGGACATTCCTTGTCTCAAGCGCTCGATGTGCTGAATATCCGTGAAAGCGGGCATCACAACAAATCTCTGCTGTGAGCAACCTATCAGCAACGTAGCTGACATTAACATGAATAAAATTGATTTCATTGATGGTTTTGATTAGTTGATACAATAATAGTCACAATTTGCCTTCAACCCAATTAATAGATGAAATCGACCAAATTCGTCAGGGTGATAAGATGACGAAGGTGGAAATTGTTGAGTAGTGAAAGGGGTGAAATGGTGAAGAGGTGAAATGGCAGAGGCACACTACGTTGTGAAAAGCCAATCATTCACCAAAAGAGACGTTAGAGCCGCACTGCTGTGCTTCCCCTCAGTGCACAAAAGAGACGGCAGAGACGCACAACAGTGTGTTCAACCATGCGAAAGACAACATGACGATAGAATTAAAGGGGGCGCATTTCGCGCCCCTATTTGTTTGTTATGATCCCCATAGGCGCAGAGTTTTTTTTTAAGAAAACTTCTCTGTGAACTCTGTGCCCTCTGTGCCCTCTGTGGTTAAATAATAAATAATGAACAATCCACTTGGTACAGAATCGGCGTTAAAGAACATCCTACTCGAATAAGAATTTTTTTTTAACACGGAGGACACAGAGGGCACGGAGGAAAAACTTCTCTGTGAACTCCGTGTCCTCTGTGGTTTAATAACAAATAATTAAAAATCTATAATCCAGATGGTACAGAATCGGCGTTGAAGAACATCCTACTCGAATAAGAATATTTTTTTAAACACGGAGGACACAGAGGGCACGGAGGAAAAACTTCTCTGTGAACTCTGTGCCCTCTGTGGTCGAAATAAACCTCAATGTTTAAAAAAATCCACTTCGAAGGAATCCCCATCCCGCAACACCGGAAACTTCTCCCGAAAATCATCCAACGCCGCGCGAGAACACACTAGCGTTTTCACATGCTCTATACCATCGGTGAAATGCGTGATGTACTCACCGCGCGGGTCTATAGCCGCTGAGTCGCCGCTGTAGGCATTGCCATTGGCATCGCTTCCCACACGATTCGCCGCGCAGACGTAGCACTGGTTTTCGATGGCGCGCACCAGCAAAAGCTTCTGCCACGGCGCTCTGCGAACCTCAGGCCAGTTGGCTACATAAAGCAACACATCATACGCAGGCTCATCGCCCACCAACGTATTTCTACTCCATACCGGAAAACGCAAGTCATAACAAATCAGCGGGCAAATGCGCCAGCCGCGCCACTCCACAACGATGCGCGATGAACCGCGAGCATACGATTTATCCTCGCCCGCAAACGTGAAGGTGTGACGCTTGTCGTAGGTATTGAAACGACCATCAGGCAACACCCAATACAGTCGATTGAAAAATTGTCCGCTCTCCTGCACGGCCACGCTGCCGGTCACAACAGCCTCCAGCTTCTTCGCCCACGTGCGCATCCAATTGAGTGTGCGCATGTTCTCCGCATCATGCTTCTCAGCTATGTGTTCGGCCTGCATGCTGAAGCCTGTGGTAAACATCTCGCACAGCACCACCACATCGGTTGGCTCGCTGATCGATGCCAAGTGCGCATCGTGGTGCTTCAAATTCGCTTCACGATCTTCCCAATGCAAATTCGATTGCACCAAGGTTATACGCAAGTCATTCGGTGTGCTCATATGGATTGTAGTATTTCTGCCGCGCGCAGCAATTCGTCATCCTGCTTCGCAAAGCAAAAGCGCAGCACTTTATCGTCTTGCAAATTGGGGAAAAATACCGAACACGGTATGCCGGTTATTTTGTGTTCACGCGTGAGACGCGTCGCAAATTCCACATCAGATTCATCCGATATCGCACTGTAATCGAGCAACTGAAAATAGGTGCCTGTTGCTGGTTTCAAACCAAAGCGCGAACCTTGCACGGCGCGATTGAACACATTGCGTTTGGCTTCGTACATCTCGGATATTCCACTATAAGTAGTTGCATCACTCATATATTCGGCCAGAGCATATTGCACCGGTGTATTCACCGAAAACACATTGTACTGATGCACCTTGCGCACTTCGGCAGTAAGCTCGGCAGGGGCGCACACATAGCCCATCTTCCAACCGGTGTTGTGAAACGTTTTTCCAAACGAATACACTACCAAGCTGCGGGAGGCCAGCTGCGGATAACGCGCCACACTTTCATGACGCGCTCCGTCGAACACAATGTGCTCATACACTTCATCGCTCAACACAAGCAAGTCGTGCTCTTCAGCTATGGCCTGCAACTCGAGCATGTCGGCAGCGGTCATGAT
>CAMBPD010000070.1 GCA_945869405.1 Chryseobacterium gleum
GTGCACAATGCACGCACATCTTCTGAACTTACCTCCGGGCTGGACGCTTGGGCTGCTGTCAAATCTTCTGTCAGGCTTGCTTCGAAGGTTTTCAGGTGTTGGAGTGAGCCACGTTCAGTGCCAGAAATTTGGCCATCGAGCAACTTTGCCTCCAACAAGGCAATTCGATCTTGGGTTTCGCCCAAAGATTGGCGAAGCAACAATGAACGGGCAGGGGCAAGGCCTTCACGAGAGTCCAAAACAGCCAGTCGGCTTTCCAAGGATGATTGTAACTGAGCAGCTTCGCCTGTCATGGCTGTTGCTGTATGGTCGGTTACCGCTGGTGCTACCACAGATGTTTCTATGGCAGTGTTCACTTTAGCCCCGGTATTCGTGGTCGAGGGTTCAGTCATGGCTACTTCCGGGGCATTGCGTTCGGCTCCAACCTGTTCTCCAAGCATAGCAAGCATTTGCGGATCAGAAACCTCCAATTGGTTTACACGGGTGTCGAGAGCGGCAATAGCCATTCCTAGCATGTCTCGCTCTGTTGCTGTAAGCTTTACCATTTCTTCTGTTGCAAGACCCGCTGTTGAATCGTCGTTGATCGTCCTGAAGAAATTGGCCTCCGCATAAGAGCGATTAATGGTCTCCTCGGATTTATTGAATTCGTTGAGTCGCTTCGAGAGTTCTTTGCGAACCACAGAAAGTTCGGAGTCAGCCACAGCCAATTCATTTTGCATGGCCACTTTGTCGGCCTGTTTGATCGCTGGATCGTCGATGTTTGCCTTCAATCGGATCACTTGACGGTTTTTGTTTTTCTCCGTTTCGCGCAGCGCCGTGAGTGCCGTCTCCATCTTCGCGCGTTCGTTTTCAAGCGACTTCGTTTTCGCCAACATTTGTTCATACGGGTTGCCTTCAACTCCGCTACGAATAGCCGTTCTGCGGTCTTTTTCGGCAACAAGCGCAGCCACCGTAGCATCGTAGTTGCGAGCTTGCTCGGCTTGCTGAATAGCAGCAATAGAGGCTTGCAATGCCTCTGCTCGTGCGGTTTCACTTTCTTTGAATAGTGCAATCGCTTGGGCTGTAGCGAATGCTGCTTGGGCCTCGAGTTGCGCCGCTTCTGCTAATTGGGTAAGAGCAACCATCTTGCGGAGGTTCTCAATGTCTTGTTCGCTGGTAAGTTCATTCGGCAATGCCTTGCGCAAGGTCTCAGCTTCAACGAGCAATGCCTCTGTTTCCTTCTGCTTCTTGCGAGCAAAAGCAAGACTGTTGTTGCGTTTGCTGTCGCTCTCTGCCACAAAGCGTTGCATCACCTGCAATTCGCTTTTCATCTCGCCAGTGATCGATGCTACACTACCGCCCTCAAAGCCAGCTGCGATAGTAGTGTTGTCCATGTTTTGATCGAACGTACGCAGTTCATCTTCCTTGCTCACATTCGATTTGGTGAGTGACACCATCGGACTATCTCCGGCATTCACATCCAGGGTCGATTTTTTACGCAGCATTTCAGCGGCCATCACCGATAAGTCGTCTTGAAGTGGTGTATCGAAGTAATTGTTCACGATGATGCGCTCTTTACCACCTTCGTTTATCAAACGCATCTCTTGGCGAAGAGCTACAGGCTTATCGAAAGACGGAATCTTTACCGTTACTTCATGCACCGTTGGACTATTTTCAGTAACGACTTTAAACGTGTACTGGCCAGACTTGGGCACATACACAATGTACTCGCCAGCACTGTTTGAACCTCCGTCGCATACGCTGCGAGCAGAGGTCGACTCCAATATTTTGATGCCTACTTTGTGTTGCTCCGGATCGATCTCACTTACAAACATCCCTTTCAGATAAACCACTTGCAACGGAGTAGTTTCTACCATCACATTATAAACATTGAGGTGGTCAAGGTCGCTCGAACGACTACTGGCAAAATAAGCTCGCTGGTTTAGCGAATCAGCGATGTAGAAGATGTCGTCGTCGGGGGTGTTAATGGCAAAGTCGAGGTTGGTGGCTGAACCAAACTCACTTGTCGTCGGATCGAATACAGACTTGAAGATGTCGTATCCCCCCATGCTATTGTGTCCTTTAGAAGCGAAGTATAAGGTTCGGCCATCGCTGTGCATATAGCAGAAGTCCTCATCATACTTGGTGTTCACATCGCCTTTGAGCTTTTCTGGTTCTGAAAAAGTACCGTCAGGAAGCACTTGTGCTTTATAGATGTCTTTGCCATTGGCTGTCGATTTCCCATACGAGCTGAAGTAGATGGTTGTGCCGTTGCCCGGGTAATGTATGACCCCAGGTACAGCGCTCTTCAGATCCTCTTTCGATTTAAGCGCATCGGGTACAGTTAAGATTTTTCCACCGATATCTTCCAAGTTGAAATAGCGGAAGAAATTTGATTTGTCGGTTTCTGTTTTGCTGATTACCGTGATGTCTTTGATGTTCGACAATAGGTTTGCACCGTAAATACACGTCTCAATCTGACGCAATGTTTCGGCTTTTCTAGGAGCCTTTTCACCCGCATAGCGCACATAGCTCTCGTATGCCGTGATCGCGTCTTTAAATTGATAATTGAGGTGATAGGCTTTTCCAAGAAAGTAATAGACCTCCGGGTCATTTACACTTTTGTTGATAGCAGCGTTCAGATAGCGAACGGCCTTTGTCTTGTCTGCATCGCCATAAATGGCGCACGCTCCAAATTTGAAGGCGTATTCTGCATGGTTGGGGTAGAGCGATACCAACTGAGAATACAGAGGGAAGGCTTTTAAGTAAGCACCTTGCTCGAAATAAGCAGTTGCATCTGTAATAAGTTGGTCTTCAGATCCTTTTTGGGCTGAGGCAATTTGACCAACAAACATGGCCCATAGGGCGATGACCAATGTTTTTGTGCGGTTCATTTTGTTTTCTTAAAACGGTTTGGTGTGAAGTATATCTGGTACCGACTATTTTAATTCAGGTTCATTCGCAAGCGGCTGATCTGTTTTTTTTTGTCGACAACACGTTCTACGGCACAGGTATTCTTTAGGTTACAAGTTGAGGAATATTCCATAATCAACTTTTTTGCAGTCAGTAGTTTATGAGAAACACAGTGTGTACAAGTTGGGTCGTATTTTTGGCCGTATGAAAATCCTGATGGCCTTGTTGCAAAAGGAGTTGCTGTTGGAATGGCGTCAGAAACACGCCTTGGCGGGTGTGATGCTCTATGTATTGGCTAGCGTTTTTGTCTGCTATCTTGGATTTCAGCAAATTGACTCCGCCAAGACTTGGGGCGCACTCCTTTGGCTAACAGGTGTTTTTACGGCCTTCAACGCGATGCAGCGAACTTTCGCCTCTGAAACAGCGGGCACACAACTTTTTCTTTATACGCTCGCACATCCTCGCCACATCATTTTAGCCAAAGCCATCTACAATGCCATTTTTGTCGCGCTGCTCAATGTAGTAAGCGTGTTGTTCTTCGTGTTGTTCTTCGGAACAGAAATGCTATCAGGAGCCGATTGGGGGCAATTCCTGCTTGGATTAGTATTGGGTAGCACCGGTCTTGGACTGGCGCTAACGTTCGTAGCAGGTATTGCCTTTAAGTCAGATGCTGGCGCAGGGTTGGTTGCAATACTCGGATTCCCCGTCATTATTCCGCTTCTTGTCACGATTGTGCGTCACTCTACGTTGGCCTTGGAAGGGGCATCCTCCACGCAGAATGGTTTGAACTTGTTGGTACTTGTGGTGTTAAACGTTCTGTCATTCGTGCTGTCATACATACTGTTCCCCTACCTTTGGCGGGAATAAACAATCGGCGGCTGTGAAGGGGTTTATGTAATGTGTAAGGAATGAAAAACTGGCTTAAGATACTCTGTGCAGGATTGCTAGTGTACACTGCAATATGTTCTCTTTGGCATCCTATGGCACCCGGAGGCCTTGGGGTCAGCGCAACCGAGCTGAGACCGGGTCGAAACGATTTTCAATTCACGGGTTACGCAACGCATTTTAAAGAAGCGGAATCTTCTGTTCAGGTATTCGTTTCTGTTGACACGTCAGCGGTGTATTGTGCCGATATTCTGCAAGTGGTTGATGAGGCCCACGTTATTGTGAGCGTTTTTTTGCCGGATACAATCTCTTCCAAGCGCTTTGGATTTGCCGCCAACAACGCTATCGATGGAACAATAATCGTGGATTCTCCCGTAGGTCACGAAGGATTTGAATTTGTGGCAGGAGTCGATAACTCTGAATGCAGCTACAAAGTCACCCAAGAAGAGTTCTCACGCTTTGGTTTTCCGTATCAACCCATTATTATCGAAAGTATTCGCAATCTTATGTGGCACGTGCCCATGTGGTTTACCATGTTCGTCCTCATGACGATTAGCTTTATTATGAGCATCCGAGCACTGGGAAAGGAGGGAGGACGTATCAATCCGGATTTCGATATTCGCGCCAGTGCATCAGCTTCTATAGGGTTAGTGTTTTGCACGCTTGGCTTGATTACAGGTTCGCTTTGGGCGAGGTTTACATGGGGCGATTGGTGGACAAACGATCCTCAGTTGAATGGGGCCATGGTCGTATTCATGGTGTATGTGGCCTATTTTATTCTTCGTAGCTCGACACCCGATGAAGAGAAACGCGCAAGACTATCGGCCATTTTCAACATTTTTGCTTTCGTACTCATGGTTGTGCTACTCATGGTGATGCCGCGCTTCACCGAAGGTCTGCACCCGGGAAAGAGTGGAAATCCGGCGTTCTCGAAGTACGACCTCGATAGCTCCCTGCGTAGCGTGTTTTACCCCGCCTGTGCAGGTTTCATCCTCCTGGGGTATTGGATGTACCGATTGAATTACCGAATACAAACACTTGAACATCATAATGAAACACATGCGTAATCGATTGGCTATAACTGCACTCTTTCTGCTGGTTGTCATGCCGGCTTCCGCTCAAGATGGCATGGAAGAGTTCTTTTATCAAAGCGGAAAAATCAAAGTCGTGGTAGGCGTCGCCACCATTGTGATGTTGGGGCTAATTATTTACCTCTGGCGCCTCGACAACCGAGTGAAGCGCATGGAGAATCAACAAAAAGGAGAGAAAGAATGAAAAAAATGCACGTGGTGTTAATAGTGCTTATCGCTGCCGTTTCTGCCATACTGGTCTCAACGTACACCAAAGCGGTCGATAGTGTGAATTTTACAGAGGCTCAAATGAAATTTGACAAACAGGTCAAAGTAGTGGGTACGTTCGACAAAACATTCTCAGTCGAATACGATGCTAACACCGATGCCGATCTCACCAAGTTTTATGTTTTAGACGCGGAAGGAAAAAGTTGCTCCGTCCACCTGCGCGACAAACAAGGAAAACCGATGGGCCTCGAGCAAAGTGAAAATGTTACTTTGGAAGGGAAAATGGGCACAGACGGTGTCTTCTACGCATCACATCTTCTCATGAAATGCCCTAGCAAGTACAACGACCAAAAGCACTCATTAGCAGCGGAAAAATAGGCTGTAGTTGAACAAATGATTCAATCGAATTAGTAGTATTATATGGAAGATATTCAATACATCAACGAACAGGTATGGCCCGGTATACTGGGTAATTTTTTTGTTGTTTTAAGCTTTGTTGCAGCACTTTACACGGCTGTTACATACTTCATGGCAACGAAGCATGAGGGGCTGCAAAACCCTTGGATGAAGCCCGCACGAATTGGTTTTTTTGCTCATGCCATCGGAGTTTTTGGCGTCATTGGCACCCTGTTCTACATCCTGTTCAATCATCTTTATGAATACAAATACGCGTGGGATCACCTAAACAGTGCCATGCCCATGAAGTACGTTTTTAGTTGCATGTGGGAAGGTCAAGAGGGTAGTTTTTTGCTTTGGACATTCTGGCACGTGGTCATTGGACTTTTCTTGCTCCGATCCTCCAAAACGTGGGAGCCATGGGTAATGAGTATTCTGTCTCTCGTGCAGTTCTTTTTGGCAAGCATGCTCCTCGGAATTTTCTTCGGCGAGTTCCAATTTGGGAGTAACCCGTTTCTATTATTGCGTGAACATCCAATAAACATTGGGCTTCCCTGGACGCTACGTGCCGACTACTTGTCGTTGCAGCCTTTCATGGATGGAAAAGGTCTGAATCCACTATTGCAGAATTATTGGATGACCATTCACCCACCAACGCTTTTTCTTGGGTTTGCGGCCACAATTATTCCGTTTGCCTATGCCATTGCTGGCTTGTGGCGTAGAGACTTCAAAGGGTGGATGAAACCGGCCATACCGTATGCATTCTTTGGTGTGATGATTCTTGGAACGGGCATTCTCATGGGAGGAGCTTGGGCCTATGAAGCATTGGGCTTTGGCGGCTTTTGGGCTTGGGATCCCGTGGAAAACGCGTCGCTTGTGCCCTGGCTTCTCGCAGTTGCTGGCGCACACCTTTTAGTCATCAATCAGCGCAAAGGCACTAGTGTATACGCATCATTGCTGCTCAACATAAGTGCTTTCATTTTCGTGTTGTACTCCACCTTCCTCACGCGGAGCGGCGTCTTAGGCGATAGTTCTGTGCACTCGTTCGTCGACAGCGGAATTTTAGCGCAGCTCATGGTGTATTTACTTTTCTTTACTGCGTGGAGCACCTATCTCATGGTTCCCAACCGCAGATGGCAAATGGGGTATGCGGCGCTATGTGCTATTCTCTTCCTTTTGGCCTTGGGCAACTTAATTACTGCGCCGGTGCTTTCGCCGGAAGCGCAAGAAAAACTATTACCCGGCGAGGGCACTTGGGTTCCGGTGCTCACCATTTTATTCATGCTTGCATCGCTCGTAATGCTCATTGTGGGGTACAGAAAATATTTCCGTGTGCCACAGGCAGAAGAAGAGGAGCTGTGGAGTCGTGAATTTTGGATGTTCATTGGCGCTCTAGTACTCATTCTTTCCGCTATACACATCACCGTGGTTACTTCGGTGAACGTGGGGAATATTTTGCTTGCGCCTTTTGAGGGCATGTTTGCTTCGCTGCATCAGTCTACCGATTGGGAAGTGTTCAAACGATTGGCAGATCACAAATTTGCGGCCCCGGCAGACAAGGAACGATTCGATGTCTATCACCGCATACAAGTGCCTTTGGCGTTTCTGTTGTTTATCATAGTGGCTATAGGGCAATATTTGAGATACAAAAAGACCGAATTCAAAAAGTTTGCATCCGACCTTGCTCTGAGTTTTGTCGTTTCCATCGCATTAGCCGTTGCAATAGGTTTTGCTGTAGATATGGAGGCGTCCGAAATATCCCTCATTTTGCTAGTGTGGGCATGTTTGTTTGCGATGGTGTCAAATGTCAACTATGCATGGCGCATCATTAAAGGCAAATTCGATTTGATGGGGGCGAGTGTAGCGCATCTAGGATTTGCAATGGTCATTTTAGGTGCGGTGATAAGCACGTGGCAGAGTCACTTCATTTCTCGCAATCAGCGCGGCAACATTTCCGAGATTAACGAGGAGTTCAAAAACAACGAAGACATGATGATTTTCATGGGCGACACACTGCCCATGGGTGATTATTTCGTTCACTACAAGGAAAAGACGAAGCGCGGCGAACGTGTTTTCTGCACCGTGGAATATTTCGAGAAGTTGCCCAAGTCCTACCAGGAAGGTCAGTATATTCAGGTATTTGGACAACCCTTCAGAGCCAAGAAGACACACGTAGCTTCCGAGAGTTTCTTGGTGGATGCCACTGAAGACAGCCTGTGGACAGAGATAGCCCCTGCCGAAGCTGAGGCAATTGCCGCGAAAAACCTAGCTGTGTGGACACCTGGCACCCCCGGCGAGCGATTGTTCGTGTTGGAGCCTAGTGTGCTTATGTCGCCCAAAGGCAATAGCCGTGAGCCAAGCACTATGCATTTCTTGGGTCACGACTTGTACACGTTCATCAAGCATACCGAAGTCGAGGCCAAGAAAGCCGACGGCGAGGGCTACCTGGAACCTAAGTCGGCTATTATCGATCTACAAACCGATATACGCCTCACAGAGATTGTAAGCATGCGCATCGACAGCTTAGTCGCTCTTGACTCATTGCCTGAAAACTTACCGGCAGGGTTGCAAGGTAAAAAAGCCTTTGGGGTAATCACCGATGGCAAACAAGTGGAGAATATAATGATTCCAATTATTTGGTTGAAAGATTCAGTGCCATTCACCTATCCCGTCGAGAGCAAGCAGTTCAAGATGATGTTTGCCCTCAACGAGAAGTCGGAGGGCCTAGAGCTGACCGTGCAAAAACACAGCTCTTCGGAGCGCGACATGCTTATACTCACCGCCGAAGTTTTCCCTCAGATCAACGTGCTGTGGATTGGTTGCCTAGTAATGGTTTTTGGCACCGTGATGGCCATAAGGCATCGGTACCGCCTATCGAAGGGCAAAAGTCGAGTCGAGCAGGTTGAGGGTTAAATTCGTGGGGAGCGGGTTGAGTAATTCAGATGCTAGAACACTCACTTTTCTTGCGCATTGCGTAGCCCGTTTTTTGCGTTTTTGTTTCAGCTTAGTATCGCCTCATCGTAATTTCACTCCGTGACGAATTTTCTTTCCATAACAAGTCCCTCATGGGTTGATGCGCTGCATGAGTTCATCGAAAAGAACGAGTGGAATGAACTTGCACTGCGTGTGGAAGAAAACTATAGCAAAGGTGTGTGCTTTCCACCTCAGCCTTCTATTCTTCGGGTATTTGAACTTACACCGTTGACCAACATACGCGTGGTCATCCTCGGCCAAGACCCATACCACGGGCTTGGGCAAGCCAACGGACTGGCCTTTTCAGTGCATGCCGGACAAAAGCCTCCGCCGTCGTTGCGTAACATATTGAAAGAAGTGTGGGACGATGTAGGCGGTATGCCGTGGGTGGATCTATCTCGTTGGGCAGAGCAGGGGGTCTTCTTGCTAAATACAGCACTTTCAGTAGAGGAGAAGGTGCCCGGTTCGCACAGCCATATCGGCTGGGAGGGGTTTACAGACGAGGTCATTCGCGCCATAAGTAAAGAACGCGATCATGTAGTTTTCTTGTTGTGGGGAAAGCATGCACAACAAAAAGAATCGTTGATTAATCAGGAAAAGCATCTCGTCCTCAAGGCTCCTCATCCTTCTCCTTTGTCAGCTTACCAAGGTTTCTTTGGGTGCCGACACTTCTCACAGACGAATGCGTTTTTGGAAGGGAAAGGATTGAATGCAGTGAAATGGTGAAATAGTGAAGTGGTGAAATGGTGAAGTGGTGAAATAGGTGCCCTACGCTTTCGCACACCGCACCTGAAATAAAAGACCAACGTTCCCGGTACTTCGTACTTTGTACTTCGTACCTATCTTCGCCCTATGTCCGACTCCGCTAAAAAAGGTAGTGCTGAAAAGGCGATTGCCCTCATACGTGCGCAGACTCAAAGTCGCGATGCGAATACGTTGGCCAATAGACTCTTACAGGGCGACCGAGCTGCTTTGGCTCAGGCGATAACATGCCTCGAAAGTGGGCCGGAAGAAATGGCGGCTGACATCGTTCGATTGTGCTTGCCACATTCCGGCAAGTCTGTGCGCATGGGAATTACCGGTGTGCCCGGTGTGGGTAAGAGTACCTTTATCGACACCTTCGGCATGGCCTTACTCGAGGCCGGAAAGAAAGTCGCTGTGCTTGCAGTCGATCCCAGCAGTCCCATCAGTAAGGGGAGTATACTCGGCGATAAGACGCGAATGGAACGACTGGCTGCCGACGATAGGGCGTTCATTCGTCCTTCACCTTCGTCTGAAACACTGGGTGGCGTAGCGCGAAAAACCAGAGAAACGATCATCGTATGCGAGGCGGCTGGTTACGATATAATCTTAGTTGAAACTGTTGGTGTAGGACAAAGTGAAACCGCCGTTCACTCCATGACCGATTTCTTTGTGTTGCTTATGCTTGCGGGAGCTGGCGATCAACTGCAAGGCATCAAACGCGGCATCATGGAAATGTGCGACGCTATGATCATCACAAAAGCCGACGGCAACAACGCCGGAAATGCCACTCGCGCTAAAGCCGAGTATGCCTCGGCGTTGCACTTGTTCCCCGCGCGTGAAGATGGTTGGTTTCCACCGGTAATGACAACTTCTGCTTTGGAACAAAAGGGGATTGACGACGTGGTCATGTTACTCGCTAATTATACTGCATGGATGCGAGAGCGTGGTTTGATGAACGATCGACGTGAAAAGCAAAATCTGTCTTGGCTGCATGAAGAATTACGTGCAAAAATCGTGGAGCGCTTCTACGAAAACGCGGATGTGAAATTGAGGCTTGAAGCTATGGAACGTCGAGTTGCCGAAGGCACAATTTCTCCCTTTCAGGCCGCATTGAACATGCTCGAAGGAAACAAATAGACCCTTTCCCCAAACCGGATTTGTTGTCAAACTGACCGGTTATTAATTCCCAAACACGAAATGAATGTGTTCTTCTAATTTCGTTGTGATAAACTACCAGGATGCGCTTGCTGCTTTTTTTCATTGTGCTTAAGCTTTTGTCTGCAACAGACAACCAGGCCTATGCCCAGCAAAGCAGTTATAGATTCTTCCATTACACGCCCGACGAAGGTCTCATTGATAACACTGTACGTTGCTTCCTTAAAGATCGCAGTGGATTTCTGTGGGTAGGCACCAACTCGGGATTGTCGCGCTTTGACGGCTTTCGATTTACCAATTTTATTTGCAATCCTGCCGACAGCTCAAGCTTGAGCAGTAACCAAGTGGTCCATTTATTTGAAGACGCACAGGGCCAAATTTGGATATCAACGCACGATAACGGATTGAGTGTTTTCGATCCTAGAAAGAATCGGTTTAAACGCTTCGTGTACAATTCGGATAAGCCCAATGGAGTGCCGAATAACCATCCTACTGCGGTTTGCTATGATACAGCAGGCAATCTATGGATAGGTTTTTTCGGAAAGGGAATTGCGCGTTTTAACCCGAGCGATGATAGTTTCACATTGACGTCCTTTGACAATTCCTCTCAACTCTATAACTTCAATGAAATTATGGATGTCGAGGGCGATGCAGCGGGCAATCTTTGGATTTCGACCCGGGTGGGATTGGTTCGTTTTAATCCGACTAATGACGATTTTACTCGAATAGAACAGCTTGAGCCCAATGGAAGCAAGTCAATGAAAAAGAACTTGTTTTTGAAGTTGCACATCAACGAGGAAGGAAATGTATTGGTGGGGTCTTGGGTAAATGGTATTTATGAGTACAATCCTAAAAATGGCTCCTGGAAGCAGTATTTGATTGATCGAGAAAAACGGGAGAACACGGGATATGCCAATAAAATCAATGATTTCATACTCCTGGATCAGCATAGAATTCTTTTTACTTCCTATTATTTTGGGTTTGGAATACTAGATTATTCTTCCGGCACTATTGAATACCTTAAGTTGGAGAATGAGCGCTGGACGCGCATCCCCGGTGTGGAAACGGGTATTTGTCTTTACAACTCCGGCAAGTATATTTTCATGGGAACCAATACTGGCTTCTCTCGCATGACGGAGCGTTCGCGCGACATTTTTGAGTACGACGGTTCTGCGCTCAAATTTGATTTTGAGAACGGGGTGAATGTGCTTTCGTCTTTTATTCAACCCGATAACGACAGCCTTTTATACGGTGGAACCTATTATAGAAATGGATTATACTCTTTTTCCAACCAAACAGGCAAACTCAAAGGTTTGGTGCCATTACTTGGGTATACAGGAATACTGGCGGTAAATGGAGTTACTCAATCCAAAGCAAATAATAAGGTCCATTATATCGCTTCCTCTCAGGGTTTGCTAGTGTTTAATGCGCAAACTCCGGATATGCTTGCGCGAGTGCAGCTTCCCGCAGAAGGCCTTACAGGAGCATACATATGGTCGATGAACTACGACTCATCCGGCTTACTGTGGCTGGCCGCAAGCAACGGAATCTATGCTTGGAATGAGGTGGAAGGCTCCATCATTGATTACTCTGATACATTCCGGAAAGCTGCAGGATTAAACTCCTTTAACCTAATACAAACCTTTGCAGATAGTGAAGGAGGTATATGGTGCGTAACTGATCAACGTGGACTATTTCTTTTCCACCCCGCGCGTGGCGTTTGCAGGAAGTTTAACACAGACAGCCCTGCCTCCAATATCCTTCAAGGCAATGCCGAATCAGTGCTGCAAGATGGGGAAGGGCGTATTTGGGTTAATATGTTCAGCATTGGACTTGCCTGTCTAAATCCAAAGAACGACAGCATTCGTTATATTACCTCTGCCGACGGCCTGCTGAGTGCTCGCATTCTTTCAATGACGCTCGATGGAGCTGGCAACCTGTGGGCTCTTTCCGATAAAGGAGTGTCGGTGCTCAATACGCGTAATCTGCACATTCGCAATTTTACCAAGAAACAGGGACTCGAAATTGCCGATGCAAACGTCATTGAATTTCATCGTAATGGAGCTATGTACATCGGCGGAAGAGACTATGCGTGGAAGTTCAACCCGCAACTGTTGCTGGCCAATAATGAGCAGGGAAATATCTACATGACCTCCATTGAAGTGCTTTCACAACCATATTCAGGCTCAGAAAATTATAATACGCTCGACACGCTTCGGTTGAAGTATTCAGAGGATGATGTTCGCTTTCGGTTTTCGGTACCCGATATTGGTTCGGAAGTGGATTACTACTATTATACTAAATTGGATGGAGTAGACCACGATTGGGTGCTTCAGGGGAAAGAAGGCGAAGCGGCATACGCACAATTGAGCGACGGCTTCTACACTCTTCGGATTCGAGCCAAAAACGGAGCAGGCGAATGGTGTACGGATGAACGCTTATTGGCTCTGGTTATACATCCACCGTTTTGGAAAAGGACGGTTTTCATAGTGCCTGTTGTCTTTTTGTTATTGACCATATTGTTTTGGGTTTACAGGAAGCGAATCAGTCTAATTCGCAGAAAAGCTAACGAGCAGAGTGCTATACGTCAGCAGTTGAACGAACTCGAGAATAAGGCACTGCGTAGTCAAATGAATCCGCATTTCATTTTCAATAGTCTGAACTCGATTAATAGCTATATTATAAAGAATAAGACGGATGAAGCCTCGGTATTCGTAACCAAATTTGCACGCCTTATTCGCCTAATTCTCGACAATTCGATGGAAAGTAGCGTGCTGCTTGAAAAAGAGCTTATGGCGCTTAACCTCTATATAGAAATTGAAAACAAGCGCTTCGAAAATAAATTTACTTGGCAGATTGAAGTTGATCCGAAACTTCATGTGAGCAATCTGCTTGTGCCGCCCATGGTCATTCAGCCTTATGTGGAGAACGC
>CAMBPD010000071.1 GCA_945869405.1 Chryseobacterium gleum
TTCGTGCATATTGCAACAAAACCATTTCCTACGATGAATCGTCTTTTCTCTCTTCTGAGTTTTCTACTACTCACCTTTTGTGCGTTTGCGCAAAACAATCTTCACGGAACGTTAGACCCGCATGAGGTGCGTTTTATGCAGGGAAAACCCTACGATGTCAACAAACAAAACTACTTGCGAGAATTAACTGCCTGGCGTTCTTTCGCGCAAACTCATGGCAATTGGTATGTGCACTTCAACGAGACGAGCGGTCTTCCGCACCGTGCCTATGGACAACCGCTGCAGGTTTCTGGTGGCACATTACACGAAAAGGCGCTGCACTTTGCACAGCACGAATTACAAGCCTACACCATACCCACACAAGATCTTGTGAGCACAGGAAAAACTACTGAAGGAAAAAACACCTACGTGAATTTTCGTCAGCATTATGAAGGGTTAGAGGTGATTGGTAGCCGATACACCACCAAGTTTCATAACGACAAACTGATTTTGTTTGGATGCGATGTTTACCCTGCCATTTCGGTAAGTACAACTCCCACCCTCAGTGCCGAACAAGCACTTCAACTGGCAACCACTGGCATATCCAACACGCTTTTAAGCTCTGTGGCAGCCTCCGAATTGCAGGTATTGCCCATACCGACTGGCACTGATTTCACGTATCATTTGGTCTATAACATTCTCGTTAAGACTATCAGCGCAGACCAGATACCGGCAAACTACCGCACCTTCGTTGACGCTCATACCGGACAAGTGCTACATCGCCAGAACCTTGTAAAGCATAGTGGGCCTATCAAACCGAAAACATGCGCACATCCTAGTCACCCTTCTTCAGCGCGTATGTTGGAGGTATCGGCTACTGTAACGGGAACTGTGCAAGAACTTTCGCCCAACGATGCGCTGGTATCGCAAGACCTTGAAAACATTTTCGTGACCGTAGGTGGTGTTGACTATACCGCTGACCAAGACGGGCACGTGGTGCTACCTGTGAACCCGGGATCTACAGCCACCGTGCGCATGATGGGACCCTGGAGTAGAATTTACACCGCGGATGTAACACCAAGTCTGACCTATACATTGGCAGACGGCGAAAACTCCATCTCTATGGACGGCGCGGCAAACGTCAAAGAAATGTCTGCCTATCGCAGCGTGCAGCGCATTCACGACTGGCACAAGCAATGGATGGCCAATTTCACTGGCATGGATTTTCAGTTGCCCACGAACATCGACGTTGCGGACGGCACATGCAACGCGTTCTACGATGGCGCATCGATTAACTTTTATGATATTGGCGGTGGCTGCAATGCGAGTTCACTCGTGGCAGATGTTTGTTATCACGAATACGGCCACGGCATCAATGACAACTACTACCAATCACAGGGATCATTTTTTCAAAATGGCGCAATCGGAGAAGGTTACGCTGATTTTTGGGCAATATCTGCCACCAATAATCCAGTGTTAGGCGCCGGATTCAATACCGACAACCTTGATCCCATTCGCCGATATGATGTTGACCCGAAAGTGTATCCTACCGACTTAGTTGGCGAAGTTCACTCCGACGGGGAAATCATTATGGGCGCATGGTGGGATAGCCATTTGCTTATGGGCGCAGATTGGAACGTAACCATGCCTCTTTTCATTGAGGCTTATGCCGGCTTGCAGGCAGAGACATTTGATGGCAATGAAGGTGAGGCATTCACCGACGTGCTCATTGACCTTTTGCAAGCCGATGATAATGACGGCGATCTATCCAACGGCACACCCAATGGCAATGCAATCGTTGAAGGATTTTACATTCACGGGATCACGCTCATTTCAAATGCACAACTCGATTTTGTTGCAATACCGTTTTATGCTGCCAATGAACCTTTGGAATTGGAGGTTGATCTATCCTTGAATTTCCCCTACACGACCTATCTTGACGATGTAAAATGCTTTTCTAAAATCAACGATGGCAGCTGGAATGAAACAGAGATGGCTGCAGATGGGTCGGGCATATACACCTACGTCATTGATGCACAACCTGCAGGAACGATTGTCTCTTATTACTTCGGGGCAAACGATTTAAATGGAAGTATTTCAGCTGTATTGCCGATGGGCGCACATCTTAGTCCTTTCCCCAACTTGCCTTATTACACCCTCATTGGTGTGCAAGAAATTGGCTCGCACGACAGCGACGACAATGCAGACTTTGGTGGCTGGGCCCTGGGCGTGCCGGGCGACAATGCCACTACGGGCGAATGGGAAGAGGATGTACCGATGGGTTCTTACACCGTTGATGTTGCGGCCGGAACCATCGTAGCCGTCGACGCGCAACATACGCCTGGCGGTGAATTTTGCTTTATAACGGGCAATGCATCCAACGAGGATTCGGGTATTGGAGAGAACGACGTGGACGGGGGCAAAACAACTCTTCAGACTCCCATTATGGATATGTCGGGCCTCGCAGAACCTATTGTGGCCTATTGGCGTTACTACACCAACAACCCTCCAGGCGGTGCCAACCCTGGTGCCGATTGGTGGCAAGTGCGCATGAGTAACGACGGTGGTTTGAACTGGCAATACATTGAAGACACACAAACTGCCGACATGACTTGGCGTCGTAACGCGATTCGCGTTGCTGATTGGATGGAACCCACCGCACAAATGCGCTTCCAATTCATCGCAAGCGACAGCACACGTTTGGGACAGAACCTCGATGGCGGCTCACTCATTGAGGCAGCCATTGATGACTTTATTTTATATGACCGAACGCTTGTGAACGTAAGCGAACTCACCAGTGCCACAGAAGCCCTTGTAATCTTCCCGAATCCTGCCAATAACCTGCTGCGCATCCAGAGCAAATTGCTATTGGCTCGGAATGCATCTATCCAACTAGTAGCAGCAACCGGACGAGTCGTTTTCTCACAATCATTTGGCGATGTTAGCGCGGGTCGAGTGCTCAGTGTTGACACTTCACGGTTTGCCGAAGGAGCGTATACACTGCGCTTTACGAGTGATGAACTAAGCCAAGCAAAAGCAATTGTAATCGCACACTAAAACCTCTTTCTAGCGACAAGTGATCGGTGGTCATCACACCACTCACTTGTCGCTATTCTTTAGTTAAGGGAATTAGACCTTCGCCACGCATTCTTCGGGCAGGCATTACCGCAGATACTTTGGCGATTATCTCCTGTTGAAGTTTTTCGAGCAGGTTCTTCTTCACAAAATGACGATGCACTACTAAGCCAACACTTCGATAGGGCTCTGCTCCTGCTATGCGACTTACCCTATTGAGTTCTCTCGCTGCCATATCTGTTGTTGCCAAATAAGGCAATAGTGTGGACGCCTTGTTGGCCTTCACAAACCGCAACAAACTATCGATAGAACCAGCTTTGAATTCAAAATTCAAACGGCTATTCAGAGGCTTGTATTTCACCTCGCAGAATTGCATCACCTGAGTGCGCATACAATGTCCCTCCTCCAGCAGTACAAGGTTGCGTAAATCAAGTTTACTTATTGAAACTGATTTAGGTTGCTTCTTGCCTGCGTCATAAAACACGAATGACTCGTCGTACAATTTATGCTCAACCAACTCAGCATCTTGCAGAGGAATCGACACAATACCAATATCCAAATCGCGCGATTTGAGCCTACGCATAATCTCTGAAGTGGTCATCTCTCGCACAAGAATCTTTACCAAGGGAAACCGTGCTGCAAAATCTTGCAGAAAAAGCGGCAGTAAAAAAGGAGCAATCGTGGGTATGACAGCCAACGTTAACTCGCCCTTCACTTCACCCTTTATCTCCTTGGCAAGCTCACCCAACTGCTTTATCTCCTTGACAATAATACGCATGTGCTCCATGACAAGCTGGCCTTCTGATGTGACCTGAAGCGGCTTTCGTTTACGGTCAAAAATGGTTATCCCAATTTCCATTTCCAATTTGGCAATCATTATACTAAGGGTTGATTGTGTTACGAAACAACGCTTAGCAGCAGTTTCGAAATGACAGGACTCTGCCAAGGCTATTACATACTCAAACTGCTGAATGTTCATTTACGCTATCAATATAGACATCAAAAATATAGTTTTTATCAATGTCATCCAACAATCTAATTTTGAACCTCTGTTAGGAACAGTAATCCAACAAAATTCCAACAATGAAAAAGACAGTTCTTATGGCAAGTTTCGCAATCGCTCAGGTTGCAAATGCTCAGCCTCACACGGGCAATATTGAGCAATGCCCCTTTCATTCAACGGCGTTGGCACCTGCGGCAACCGCGAGCAATGGCAACAACAACAAAGACTGGTGGCCCAACTCGCTCAACTTGGATGTGTTGCGCCAGAACTCCAGTTTGTCGGATCCTATGGGCCCAACATACAGCTACAAAAAAGCATTCAACAGCCTCGACTATGCAGCGATAAAAAAAGACCTTACGACATTGATGACTGAGTCGCAAGATTGGTGGCCGGCCGACTTCGGCAATTATGGTCCGCTTTTCGTGCGCATGGCTTGGCATAGTGCCGGCACATACAGAACGGGTGATGGCCGTGGTGGCACGCGTTCGGGTATGGAACGCTTTGCTCCCCAAAACAGTTGGCCCGACAACACCAACCTCGACAAAGCACGTCGTTTGTTGTGGCCCATCAAACAGAAATACGGCAACAAAATTTCATGGGCTGATCTTATGATTCTTGCGGGCAATGTGGCCATGGAATCCATGGGCTTCAACACCTTTGGATTTGCAGGTGGTCGTGCAGATGTATGGGAACCGGAAAATCATGTTTATTGGGGACCGGAAAAAAAATGGTTAGCCGACGAGCGTTATGCTGAAGGTAGGAAACTTGAGAATCCGCTGGCAGCTGTTCAAATGGGTCTTATTTACGTAAACCCTGAAGGGCCAAATGGGAATCCAGACCCACTGGCAGCAGCAAAAGACATTCGCGAAACTTTTGGCCGTATGGGTATGAACGATGAAGAAACTGTGGCGCTCATTGCCGGTGGCCACACATTCGGCAAGACACATGGTGCCGGGTCAGCAAGCAATGTTGGTGCTGTGCCAGAAGCCGCCGACATTGAAGAGCAGGGCATGGGCTGGAAGAGCAGTTATAAAAGCGGCAAGGGCACAGACGCCATCACCTCAGGTCTTGAAGTGACGTGGACTTCTACGCCTGCCCAGTGGGGGTATGACTATTTCAATTTCCTGTTTGCTTACGAATGGGAGTTGACAAAGAGCCCAGCCGGTGCCAACCAATGGGTAGCAAAAAATGCTGAGCCTATGGTACCTGATGCATTTGACCCGAAGAAAAAGCATAAACCAACGATGCTCACCACAGATCTTTCGATGCGTTTTGATCCTTCATACGAGAAAATATCCCGTCGTTTCCTCGAGAATCCCGATCAATTCGCAGATGCATTTGCTCGCGCTTGGTTCAAATTAACCCACAGAGATATGGGGCCACGCACAACGTATTTAGGTCCAGAGATTCCAAAAGAAGACCTCATCTGGCAAGACCCTATTCCAACGCTTAGCCACACCTTGATTGACAATGCCGACATCATGGTTTTAAAGACCGAGATCATGACGTCAGGATTAACAATCGGCGAAATGGTGTCTACCGCATGGGGCTCTGCCTCCACGTATCGTAATTCTGACCGTCGGGGCGGTGCCAATGGCGCTCGCATACGGTTGGAGCCGATGAGAAATTGGGATGTAAACAATCCCAAGCAGCTCGAGAAAGTAGTGAAGGCCCTCACCGTTATTCAAAGTAATTTCAACGCAAAAGCTGGTGAGAAGAAGGTTTCAATGGCTGACCTTATCGTGCTTGCAGGCAACACAGCTGTTGAACAAGCTGCAAAAAACGCAGGCTACTCGGTGCAAGTGCCATTCACTGCCGGACGTATGGATGCGACGCAAGCACAGACAGACATTCTCTCGATGGGAGCTCTTGAGCCGATGGCCGATGGTTTCCGTAACTATTCAAAAACAGCCTATACCGTTTCCACAGAAGAGTTGATGGTCGACAAAGCACAATTACTCACGTTGACGGCTCCGGAGATGACGGTTCTCGTGGGTGGGATGCGTGCATTGGATGCCAACTTCGATCATTCGAAACACGGTGTATTCACTGCTAAAAAAGACGCACTCACCAATGATTTCTTCGTCAACCTACTCGACATGAAAACCACCTGGAAGGCCACCGATGCATCAAAAGAGATCTTTGAAGGCCGTGACAGAAAAACCAACGCACTCAAGTACACTGCAACACGCGCAGATCTCATCTTCGGCTCAAACTCAGAACTCAGAGCGTTGGCAGAAGTGTATGCAAGCATGGATGCAGGCGAGAAGTTTGCGAAAGATTTCGTTGCTGCTTGGAGCAAAGTGATGGAGCTGGATCGCTTTGATGTGAAATAGTGAAATAGTGAAGTAGTGAAGTGGTGCATTGTTGAAGTTGCTTTGTTGAGAAGAGTACCCTATAGCTATTTCACTATTTCACCATTTCACCCCTTCACTATTCACCCAAGACCCCATCCACTGTTCCGGCTGTCACCGCGTGATAATGCGGACGAGCCTTCGCGTAAATGGCCTTAGCCAAGTCTCGCTGATTGGTCGCAATCATCGCTTCATACAGTGGAGCCACAAACTTGCGACGTCCGACGGTAATGAGGAATTTCTCAAGCTCATCATAAGCCGCCACATAGTTTTTCAGAATGGCTTGTTCTAGCCAAGCAAACAACACCTCGTTATTTCCCGTGGCTGAGATCGCAAATATTTCATCGAGCCGTTTCATCTGGCTTGCACTCACCGATGGAGAGATATTACTTATAAAACGATAGCGCTCTTGGTAGGACCAAGCAGACCAAGGCAGTTCATTTTCCTTGACTTTCCCTTTCTCCCAATTTAGCCGCACCTGATCGACCATGGCTAGTTCATCACTCTTTACGACCGGCGCGTTGGCGGGTAATCCTTCCCCATACACCCACGCTTGAATGCCGATTTGACTTTCCATTTCCGGGGTAATCAAATTAGCCTTTAGATACTCAAGAAAACGCTCCGTATCCATCACTTGAAATTTGTGCGTATCGAAATAACTCTTGATGAACGCATCAAATTTTTCCCTACCGGCTGTTTCCTCAATAAGCCGCAAAAAGAAATACCCTTTGTTGTAAGCGATATCGGTCATGCCATCATCCGGGCTTCGTCCTTCCAATGCGAGTTTCAACCGAGTGTCTTCCGGATGCGCCGATGCCGAAAGTTCCTTCAGGGTAGCATCTAAATCTTGCCTGCTTAATTGAGCCAGCATTTCTGCGCGTTGGCGGCCATACACTGCCTCCATAATGCGTTGCTCGAAGTAGACCGTAAATCCTTCGTTCAACCAGAAGTCGTCCCAAGTAGAATTGGTCACTAGATTTCCACTCCAGCTATGCGCCAGTTCGTGTGCAACAAGCGACACGAGTGATTTATCTCCCGCAATTATAGTGGGTGTAGCAAAAGTCAACTTAGGGTTTTCCATGCCTCCAAAGGGAAAGGCCGGTGGAAGAACAAGCAGATCATACCGACCCCACACATAGGGTCCGTAGAGCTTTTCAGCGGCATCGACCATTGCTTGCATGTCACTAAACTCCTCTTCCGCTGCATCGATAAGTGTTGGAATGGCATATACACCTGTGCGGTCGCCAATGGGCCTAAACTGCACATCACCCACAGCCAATGCCATGAGATAGCTGGGTATTGCCTGCTCCATGACAAAGGAATACTTACCGTCTTCGGCCATCTTCTGCGGATTTTCAGCACTCATTAATGCCATTAAACCCACCGGCACCTGAACGTGCGCATTGTAAGTAAGACGCACTCCGGGACTGTCTTGGCAAGGGACCCATGTGCGCGCGAGAATTGCTTGAGATTGTGAAAATAGAAAGGGCTTCTCACCATCGACCCAAAGCAAGGCTTCCGCCTCTGGAGAAGTACTGTAGGTAATACTGACCTCCTTTGAAGCCTTTTGAATAGGTACTTTAAGGGCACTTCCGATGTATTCCTTCTCTGGACCAACCACAAATGAGACGTCCACACCATCCACCAAAACATGCGTAATGTTCAAGCCCTTCGTGTCAAAAAATATGGTATCCGTTCCACTTACATTTTCAATTACGTATTTGGCAACTGCATCTATCGTGTGGGTATCGAAATGCACATTCGCATTCCAGTCCAAATGCTTTACTCTGGCTTCATTCGGTTTTGACCAAGTATGCGGATCACGTGCTAGTTTCATAGTAGCAATTTTCATTTGCGAACGTTCAGAGCGAGGGTTATCGTTGTCAGGCGATTTGCAGGCAACAAATGCTATACAAAACAGCCCAAAGAGCACAATTGATTTCATAGGTTTCATCTGTTCCAAATTAAGCATGACGAATTGAAAAGTTTGCGTTAGGTAGTGGCTTTGACTGTGAACGAGTAGCCCCGCGCTTCACATTCACTCACTAATTCCTTGCAATATGTAATCTCCCAAAAACACCAAGTGGCAACTTGACTCCGGTTTTCGCTTGCAGATAAAGCTCCCCAATACTTAGCGCTTTGCCTCCGTGCTCTCTGATCAGATTTTCAATTACCAAGGCAGAGAGTCCTAAACTATATGCATTGAGGATGAGGAAATGCTCCTTTGGATCGAGAATTTGCAAGACGCCACGCATCATTTCAGCAATATTCTCTTCGAGCTTCCACTTCTCGCCATTTGGTCCGTGACCGAAGGCTGGAGGATCGAGAATTATCCCTTGGTATGTGTTTCCTCTTCTTGCTTCGCGCAGCACAAACTTGAGTGCGTCATCAACCATCCAGCGTATTTCTGATAACCCACTCAACTGCATATTTTCGTTGCTCCACGAGACCACTTGTTTTATGCTGTCGACATGCGTCACTTCAGCACCAGCGGCAGCGGCAGCCAACGATGCGCCACCTGTATAGGCAAACAAATTGAGCACCTTAGGCTTGGGCGTCTTCATCTTACCGATACTGTCCACGATGTAATCCCAATTCGAAGCCTGTTCAGGAAAAATGCCCACATGTTTGAACGCTGTGAGACCTAGTCGAAAAACAATGTTCTCATTGTTTATGAGATTGTATTGCATGCGCCATTGATCGGGCATTTTCTTCAGCTTTTGCCATTCCCCGCTATTGCTTGTTTTCTGAACGAAACGCACATGTGCTTTGCTTTGCCATTCTCCTTCTGTGAGGATTTTGGGCCAAACCGCCTGAGGCTCTGGTCGAATAGTAATGAATTCTCCAAACCGTTCAAGCTTTTCGAAATCGCCACAATCGATTAATTCGTAATCTTTCCAGCGGGTTGGTGTATCGAGTATGATCGCAGACTGCATGAGGCAAAGGTATGCGCCTTCATGCTATCTTCGCCCTGTTATGCGAATAGCTCTGATTGGAAATGGAAATTTGGCTTGGCACTTAAGCCAAGCCTTTCAAAAGGCCGGCCTGCAGATAGACGCCCATTTATCGCGTAACTCCGGTGCAACGCTCGGCTGGAAACTCTACCATTCATGGGAGGAAATGCCTGCCGATTTCGACCTCTATTTACTGGCTGTTCCGGATACTGCTATTGCAGACGTCGCTAGGCGCATTCCTTCTCACGCTTCGGTCGTTCACTTTTCAGGGGGATCTTCAATCAGCCTTCTTCGGCAACAGCATCGCGCCGTTTGCTGGCCCTGCCAAACACTGACCAAGGGAACAGAATTAGACTATTTCGATATTCCGATTCTGTATGAAAGCAGCGATGAACATATTCAGTCGCTCATCGACCTTAGTTTAAAAAGAGCATGGGGTAACTGGACGATTGCCAATGAGCATCAACGAATGCTTGCACATGCAGCAGCGGTTTTCTCGAACAACTTCACGAACCACATGCAACATATAGCCCATCAGTTGCTGCATGAAGCAAATTTGCCTCCTCGCCTGCTCCATCCGATGGTAAAAGCGCATATGAAGCTGCTGGACCTGCATGAGCCAACCTCTGTGCAAACAGGACCTGCAAAGCGCAACGACATTGAAACGATTCATCGTCACATCGCCTTACTTCAGTCACACCCCGAGTGGAAAAAGCTGTATGAAATAATCTCCGAAGACATCATCAACACATACCTTAAAACTTGATAAGTACTGGGTAGAACGCATCGTTCAGTATCCAGTATCCAGTCCCCAATACCCAGTACCCTCATTCACCATGAATTACAAAGCCAAACTTAAAACTATCAACACATTTTGTTTCGATGTAGACGGTGTATTCACCAACAGCATTGTTTTGCTTATGCCAGATGGTGAGCAAGTGCGAACGGCCAATGTGCGCGATGGCTACGCCGTTCAGTTGGCGGTGAAGAAAGGTTTGCGTATAGCCATCATCAGTGGCGGCAAAAGCGAAGCCGTGCGCTCGCGCTTCGAAAGCCTCGGTGTAACGGACGTTTACATGGGATCTGCCAAGAAAATAGATGTGTTCAAGTCATTCCTTGAAAAGAACAACATACTTCCAGAGGAGGTGTGCTATATGGGCGACGACATCCCCGATTACGCCGTGATGAGCCATTGCGGACTAGCTGTTTGTCCGGCCGATGCCGCCCAAGAAATCCGAAGCATTGCCCATTATATTTCTCCCAAACAAGGCGGCGAAGGATGCGTGCGCGATGTGCTCGAGCAGGCGTTGAAATTGAAAAGCATGTGGATGGATGAAGAAAGTATGATTTGGTAAGGCGATAGATGGAAAATATTTTTGTAGAAACACCGTAGTAAAGCTCAGCCCGATGATAAAACGAATCCTATTCAGCATTCACATACTTGCAAGCCTATGTGTGTTTGGCTCTTCACTGGAAGAGGCAGAGATTAAACTATCGTATCTGCACAACCAACTTTCGCTGAGTGAAGACGATGCCCGCAGTGATTCCATTTGTGATGCGATGCGCCAAACATGGATAACAACTTTTGAGCACGCAGAAGTCTTCGACTATCCTTTTGATGCGTTAAAGTTTTGCACGCTCACCTCAAAAGACCATCACATTCGTCTTTTGAACTGGAACCTACCCTACCGTGATGGCACGTATAAGTATTTCTGTTTTTTGCTTATTTGGGATGAGGAATCTAAAAGTATTCAATGGCATGAGCTGATTGATACGATGCACGAGCCAGAGAAGTTGGATACACGGTTTCTGTCGCCGGAAAAATGGCTTGGCACACTGTACTTTGATATCATCCCGATGACAAAAAAAGGCAAAAGTTCAACCTACACGTTGCTAGGATGGGACGGAAAAGATAACCTTACCACACGTAAAATTATAGATGCGATTACCATCAATGGAGACAAGATACGCATCGGTGCAAACTTGTTTGAATACGAAGGAGAGACGCACAAACGCATCATTTTAGAGTACAGCAACGAGGTAAGTGCATCTGCAAAATTCTACCCAAAAAAGAACTGCATTGTGATGGACCATCTTTCACCAAAAACGGCGATGATGGAGGGCATATTTGCAGACTACGGACCCGATGGCACCTACTGTCTTTTTATATTAAAGAAAGACAAATGGCAGTTCATGGATGCAATCGACATCAGCCAATTCGCCGATGACGATTCCAAACCATACCGCGATCCGCGAAAAAAGTAAGGTATGCTTTCTTACAACTTACGGAACTTAACCTCTTCGCGCAGATGCTCGCCCATTACGTGCACCACGTAGAATCCTGAAGGCAATGCTTCAACTTCCAGTGGAATGGTAGTGCTTCCGGAAAGAATTGTCGACTGCACGTTGTAAAGCATTTTACCGGTTAGGTCGAATATCGTGAGCGTAACCACATCGTCTTCGGATGCATCAATTGTCAAGTTAGCCTCCGACTCCGATGGATTGGGCCAAACAATTACATCTGCGGATTTCTTCGTCACCTGGTGCAATTTCAACGAACCGTTCTGCATAGGAGCCATTGCAAGCGGCTGATAGGTGAGCGAACTGAAGTTGATGTAGTTCACCCAATCCGGATGATCGATAAACGGATTGCGGTTCTGTTGCTTGCTTTGGATATAGTCGTTGCGCGCAATTTCGTAGGCATCAGGAGCATCAGTCGCATGCCAGGTAAGCAAGGTTGCCAAGTCTTGCGGGTCTTCACTGTAACTTGGAAGAATTACAGTATTCAAATTATTAAATGTCCAGTTGAAGCCATTCACGCCGTTGTAGCGCATCGACATGTACAGCATCGCACGAGCAGCATCGCCCTTATGTAAAGCACGTGGCTCATATACTGTGTTGCCCGCAGCGTCATATCCATATTTACCTTCGAGATATGTGCTGATTGGCGTTACAACTTCACCCAGCGGATGATTGCTTCGAACAACATTGGCGTTGTTCTGATTGACGGGGAAAAGGTGATGCTGGTCGGCATATTCATTTAATGCTGTTCCACCACCGCTTGGCATCCACGATACACACCACGTATGCTCTCTGCTAAATATAGTATTGGGCGTCCAGGCAAATGTACCCGTGTAGTTCTGTGTTTGTCCGGAGTAAATGCACACAAGTCTGCGCTGGCCTCCCGGTGCCTCGCGCGATGCAAACTCCGTTACCATCGTTTCATCATACAAATCATACGACACCTTTGTGTAGGGTGTGCGCACGCGAGTTTGCAAATCAACAATCAAGGTTGAGTT
Organism: Chryseobacterium gleum; assembly: GCA_945869405.1. Lineage (GTDB taxonomy): Bacteria > Bacteroidota > Bacteroidia > Flavobacteriales_D > Sanyastnellaceae > JAIBBG01. The sequence goes on from CAMBPD010000071.1 coordinate 12,665, forward strand.
TGCAGGATTAATTGCGCTGAAATACGTTCCTTCCATTGTGGCCAAACTTGTAACGCTTCCTGTAAGAGGCGAGAGCTGGCGAAAGTTGCGCGTGGTCGATGTTCCGTTGAATGCATATACCGCATAGTGATACGTTGTGTTGGCAACCACTGAGCGTTGCAGATAGGTGGCAGCCGTTCCTGCCGACATCACCACCGCGTTGCCAACAACATCGCCCACCACATAAGCCACGCCATCAACAGGAGCAGCGGTAGGCGCAGAGCCCTCGCTGCGAAGCACCAAATAACCCGAAGGAGCAGGTGAAGCAGCAGTAAACGTTACGTTGTAGTTGAACGACTTGATATTGGTAAATGTCAAGTTGGAAGGCTGCACTGTTGGTTCAGCCGACATGGTGCCGAATGCGAAAGTCCAGGCAGGAAACACACTGATACGTGTATCGGTTCGGTTCCAGTTATTCTGGTTGCAAATGGACGAAAGCAATGTTGCCTTAGCAGCATTGTTGGTGACGATTGTATAGGCACCGTTGTCGCGTTCGGTTGAAAATGCCAATGCGGTTGAACCTACAGTTAGTG
>CAMBPD010000072.1 GCA_945869405.1 Chryseobacterium gleum
CCCATGTATACACACCCACACCGGAGCTCAGAATCAACACTGCCGTTGCTCTGGACATCCAACAACGCGTGCTCAGCGCTTCGCATGTGCAAGTAGCCTCGATATCAATGCCTTCCATGCCAACTTTCAACCTTCAAGCTTTCAACCTTCAACTAACCTCACCTGCAGACGAACCTAAACTCAAAGGCTTTGATGATGAGATTTGAGTCAATTCCTTTTGATTGCACGACGCGCTGCTGCTCGTCGCTGCTCCTAGTAACAAGAACGTTATTTATTATATAATTACAGTAGATTTTATGTCAACTACCCCCTACTCCGCTCCTTCCAAAATCACGCGCTTCCTGTGGTGGTGCGCAGGCGCCGACTCTCACTTTATGCTCAAATCCCCCATGCAAGACCGCGTGAAATATGCGGGGATCGGAGGGATTGTGCTCTGCACAGGCGCGCTGGCAATGGTTTCAGGCGGTTTCGCGTTCTTCACAGCATTCGGTCCAAAAGCCTATGCGATGGACCAACAAGAATCTGCTGGGATTGGTTTTTTGATTGGAACCGTGCTCTTTGGAATCGCCTGGGGGCTTATCATCTTCAACCTCGACCGCTTCATCGTGTCGAGCACAGGTAAAGGTGATGGCACAGACACCGTAACTTTTAGGGAAGTAGGACAGGCGTTACCGCGTATCATCATTGCACTGATACTGGGCTTCGCGATTTCAGCTCCGCTGGAAATCCGCATCCTCAAATCAGAAATCGACAACGAACTGGATAAATTCCAAAAGACCTACACCCAAGAACGTAACGTTCAATCCGACGAGCTTTTTACCCAACGTAAGGCTATTTTAGAGAAAGACAAAATCGAACTGGAAGCCAAACTCGCATCATACGAAACTGAGCTAAAAGTGTATGACGATAAGATTGACGAACTAGTCGAAAACAAACGCCAAGAGATGCAAGACAAACGCTCTTACGGCGAAGGCCCTGTGGCTAAAGCAATTCAGAAATCAATTGAAGACAAGCTGTCCGAAAAGGACAAGTTCACGGCCCTAAAGGCTACCGATGTGAACGGTTGGAAAACTGAACTCGAAAAGACATCGAACGATATCCGCTCTCTCGACGACGATCTGCGCAATGAATACAAGAAAAACGAAGAGAGCGCGCATACGTACAGCGGTCTATTGAAACGCATTCAAATCAGTCATGAAGTGGGAGGCGTAATTCCATGGATTATTTTCTTGGTAATCCTATGCATCGAAATGGGCCCCATCTTCTTCAAGATGATGCTCACCAAAGGACCGTATGATTATATGGTCGAAAACCAGAACTATTTGATGAACGTTGAAAATGGCGTGTTGAAAGAAGACCACATCTACCAAGGCACCAACGGCATCATCCACATGGAGAAATACCGCTACCTAGAGGTTGAAAAGGCGAAGAAAGACAAGGAAGTAAAACTCGAAGCCTTGGGGCGTATCAACCAGCACATCATCGGTTCGTGGGAACAAATCAAGATGAACCAGGTAAGCCAAAACCCTCAAGGACATTATACCGAGGACGAACCCAACACAAAGGCCTAATGCTGGTTGTTTTCGGACTGAATAAAGACATTTGGAACCAAATAGGTTCTGCAGAACGCTTGCAGTACAAGTGGGCTGGCCGAATCTATTTGCTGTCGTGCCTGCTCAGTGCCGCCGCGGGTATTCGCTTCATGCAACAACTCTCCGACTCCATTGCCATTGGCATTTTTGGTGGTCTATTGGTCGGGTATATCGTTTCTGTGGTGGTTCGCATTGCACTCATTACAATGGTGTCGCTGCCGCTGCTCCCTTCCCCCTCGACATCGCTTCCCTCGGCTTCGCTCGGGGATCGGCCGTTGCCAGAGCCTGGTCAAGGACCGGTGCCCAAGCGAATTCGAAGGCCCGATTTTTCCACCGTCTTCCGTATGCTCATCATTGCCTTGATGTCGCTCGTAGTGGCACTTCCAGTCGCTTCGCTTATCGGATACGAAACCGCAGAGGCCATCACCTCCCAGCGCAGAAGCGAGGTAATGGCCAGTTTCAAAGCCAATCACCCCGAAATGACTCGTGAGCAAGACCGCATTCTACTGACCAATCTGCAAGCCGACCATTTTCCTATTTACGTTTACCAAACCTTGACCAAACACCCCATTGGCGTATTCTCTATTTGGTTTACAGCAGGCTGTTTTCTGATTCCGTTTTTCATGCTTTGGCACTTGCGCAGCAGTGAGCAGTTTCAATATGCTCGGCTAAATCGATCTGCCTTGGTGCATCAAATCGAAACCGATTACGCCATGACGCTGGAGCGTGCGAAGACTATGCAACAACGCATGTTTGGCTTGACAGAAACGGTGTTGCCAAACCAAGCCTGGCTCGACCCTCCGTTCAATACAAGCAGCATTAACGAGCAGTCTCCCTATACGATTGAATCGGAAATCGCTTTTTATGAAAGACTGAAGACACTCTGATCATGAGGCAAATCGTTAAATATTATACAGGGACTTTCCACGCTCAATTTGAGACAGGGCAAGCTGCGCCTGTATATGCCCTCATGCACACCGCAGATTTACATCTGCAACCACGATTTGTGCTAGAGCGCGCACAAGAAATTGACGCTGTCGCTTATGAAACTCTAACGCTCAATCCAACACAACCTTTTTTACAGCGAAAACTCACGGATGCAATTGAAATCTCATCAGGGACAACGGCCGCAAGACGGGTAACGCTCAAGGAAGTGACCCTTCAGTGGACCGACGACGATGTAAAACACCAGCGCGTATGGACGTTCTTGGCCGAGAAAAATGGTCGTAAGCACGGCCGATTGAAAACACACGGTGTTGTGGCTGTGGTAGAAGAAGTGCCTGATGAACCGAAGGATTTTCTTTTGGATACCGCCAATGTAGCTGCTACTCCGCCAGTGATACCCGTGGCTCAGGGAGGTGTGAATGCACCAATTGGTGTTGCCGCTCCAATCCTTCCAGCTTCTCCTACTCCATCCTTGATTACGCAAGGTGGATGTTCGCCATTTCGCGGTTTAGGCGGAGGCATGCCGGGTGGTTGCGGCGGTCGTCGCGGCTGCGGACTGCTTGCTATTATTCCATTGTTGTTTCTTCTGCTGGGTATGCTGCGCCAATGCCAAGAAGGCGGCCGATCACAAAGCGGCACAACGGTTCTGCACGACACGGTGTATGTGGATCGTGTGGAAGAACGTGTAGACACCCTTACGCTGTTTAAGACCGACACCATTCAAATGGTGGACTCCACGAAGCAAACTATTTTCAAGCCTGTGGTACTGCCCAACGTGCAGTTCTTCACCAACAGCGCAAACCTTATTCCTACCTCGCTCGGCGATATCCAGCAGTTGGCCCAACACCTCATAGATACTCCTGAGCTCGATGCGGTGGTGATCGGTCATACCGACAATGTCGGCGAAGCACAGTCGAACCTAAAACTTTCCCAACGAAGGGCTGAAACCGTTCGCAATGTGATTATTTCGATGGGCGTGGAAGGTAATAGACTCAGGGCTGTCGGAAGGGGCGATAAAGAACCCAAGGCCGATAACGTTTCTGAAGAAGGAAGACTCATGAACCGCCGTGTGGAGGTGCAGCTCGTGCAGACCTCTATTGAACAAAGCAAGACTACCATCAAATAGTGAAACCCGCAGGCACATATCTCCATTTCGAAGGCTCCTACCGTGGCGTGTATCGCGGTGGAAAGGTAACGAGTGCTCTTGGCACACACACGTTTAAAGCAATCGATTGGGTATGGCTGGAGGTAACTCCAACGCAACGCTTACCCTCGAGAAATGTGACAGAGGAACAAGTGCTCGACTTTTACTTCGCACCCCAGCTGCCCCCTACCCGCAAGTTTCGCTTGCCCTTCCTACAGGGTATGCAGCTGTTGTTGACAGGCCCTGAGCGACGAGCGTTTTCGGGCACGATTTACGACGTGGTGATGACTCAACATACGGTCGGGCAAAGCGATGCCGACATCATCATCAAAGATCCCAATGGCAAATCTGTATCTCTCGATGCATTGGAAATAAGCGGTTCTATTCGCTTTTCCATTCCCGACAAAACCGTTTTACCGCCTTTGCCAACATTGGCCCCTGCTGTAGGTCAACCTACACTTCCAAATACTCCTTTCCAAGCGGCATCTGTAAACTATACGCCGTCTTCAGCGCCCAACATCAACGAACCATTTCTAGCCCCTACTCCTACTCCGGCAATACCTGCAACACCAGGCAAAGCATCCGGGTGTGCGGGCAATATTGGAGCTTTCATCATAGCCTTGTTGGTGATGAAGTGGTTTCCTGTAATTGGAATTCTACTTATCGTAGGGTTAATTGCCAATGCCATAGGCACGAAATCGACGCCGGGCCTTACCACACCCGCTCAACAAGAGAAGGTAGGCTGTTTGTCGGCGGTGCTCATGCTCATAGCTATTGTAACGTGCGTGCAGGCCTTTACCAATGCGCCACGGCCGATATTTTATGGGGTGCTGTTTGTCAGTTTATGTTTGATTATCTCGCGCTTACAAACTCGACCTATTTGGCGCATTATCATAGGCCTATTGTTCGTGTTGACCATGGTTGCCTACTGGACGCAATACTTTCATTTCGATTGGCAAAAACTATTTGAATCGCGTAAAACGGAAGGGAGAGCTACTATTGAACCCCCTATTCCCATTGAGGTAACCGATAAAAACGGAGTGAAAAAAATCGACAGTCTCTTCCATCACGAAGTGCACTGGGATGACTTCTCGCAACGCAGTTATAGTGGTGAATACAGCACAACGCTTGGTCAGTTTGAGCAATCGAACCGCATGCACAATGCGCTGGCCAACGTTGATCCTCGTGGCGATGCGCGCACCTACTGGAGCAGCATTTACCAATCGCTTGCACGAAATGACCAGACCAAGCTCGACAGTATTGTAGGCTATTTTCAAACGCAACGCGACAGTTTGCAATTGAACCCAACGGAAACCGCTGAGGCGGTGGTGACCTTCATACAGGAGATTCCCTATTACCTGCTGCACGATGGCACGTGCGAACAAGCTATGTCATCGGGCAATGATTTTATTTCTCATTACCACTCCGAAGGCAAACCCTGCTTGGCAGGCGTAGTAGCCGGTTTGCAAAGCCCGTATGAGTTTGTGCACAACCTCAAAGGCGACTGCGACACACGCAGTGTTTTGTGCCACACGATTCTCACAAAGCTCGGCATACCCTCCTCGGTGTGGGTGAGTGAAGCGTATGGGCACTCCATCATTGGGCTTGGTGTAGCGGCCTCGGGCAACAACTTCAAGACCGTAAACGGGCAACGCCATTTTGCAACAGAACTTACCGCCAAGGGATTCCGTGCGGGCATGATCAGTCCCGATCATACCGACATGGACAACTGGCTTATCACAATAACAAACCCATAGTACTATGCAACTATTCATTTTCGTACAAGCCGCCATCGCCTTTGCCATCGGCATTTCATCGCTCTACGCCGTTTATTATATTCTTAACCGCTACCTCTCGCGCAATATGGGCATTACAGAGGCCAACACCTCATTTGCCACTTTGCAGGTGGGCGTGATACTATCTACTGCGATGATGATTTCGTCGGTGGTTGGTCCGGGCCTCAACGCCATTCGTTTTGTGAATCAGAACAGTTTTGAGTTCATGAACATACTCTACAGCTTGGGTTACGTGGCGCTTTTTGTTTTCATTGGCGTGGTGTTCACCTTGCTTGTGGTGGCTGGCGGTGTCTTCACGTTCTTCCAGCTCACGCAGGTGAACGAGTGGGAAGAAATCAAAAAGAACAACGTGGCCATTGCGCTCATATCGGCAGCGCTCATCTTGGGCCTGGCCATGATCATGAAAGACCATGTAGCGGGCATTTGTGAGGCGCTCATTCCATATCCGGAGGTGGTTGGGGTGAGGTAGAAGGGCGAAGGGCCATCACAAAAATTTGCTATTGCACTCTCCATCGATGGCCTGTAGTTTCGTTGGCGCAAAAAGGGGAGCTAACGCGCCCTTGCATTAACCAATTCAACTAACCACCATGTTCAAAAAAATCTTTTATTCTGCTGCTCTCTTCTGTATGGCGCTGGGAGCGAATGCTACCATTCTGACCGTATCTAACTTTGGAGGCAGTCCTGCTATGTATTCATCGCTGACAGCTGCTGTTGACGCCGCCGCAATCGATGATACACTGCTCATTCATGCATCAGCAACACCCTACACCTTTGACAACTATAGTGGCTTCAACAAACGTCTGACCGTGATCGGATCGGGTTGGAATGGTATCGGTACTAAAATCCGTGGTACGCTGGATAACTGCTGCGGCAACCGCGTTCCGTTCAATTCAGGTGCTGAAGGATCCATCTATCGCGGAATCGAGTTTGTCAGCGTTGCTGACATAGGTGCAAGCCAACTCATTTTTGATTATTGCCGCTTCAATCCTGAAAGCGAATATGCCGCTGCCGTTCGCACGAATGTCGCAGCGGGTTGCGGATCCTGCGGTGGATCTGAATACAATGCCCAAGACTTAGTATTCCAAAATTGTTACTTCAATAATTTCTTAGACTACATCAACAACGATACAAACCTGCTTTTTCAAAATTGTATTTTCCAAGCTATAGGCAGTACAAGCAATAGTGCGGCGGCCATTCGAATAGGCAGCAATGAAAACCTCGCCCCGGTTAACCCTATCGTCTTCGACCACAACATCTTTCTCACACCGGTTCAAATAGACTTCAGCGGTGCCGTATTTAGCAACAATATTTTTGCGGAATTAGCCTCTGCGGCTAACTCCACTGGAAATGGACAAAATGCTATTGGCAGTGGTAACTTCTGTCACAACTGCCAGTTCAACAACAACCTTACTTACTGCACATCGTGTGCGCTAAGCACCATAACCGGTGCGACATTCAGCAATAACCTGGAAAATCAGCCGATGCCCTTTGTAAATCTCAACAACAATTTCACGCTTGCTGATTTCAATTTGATAGATAGCAGCACCGGTAACAATTACGCCATAGACGGCACCGATGTTGGCGTTCACGGCGGCGGATCGCCCTACATCGCTGAATCAAATTATGGCAGTACGCTGTTGGAAGTTCCCGTGGTGAATACGTTCACCCTGTTCAACAACATTCTCCAGCAAGGCGACAACTTGCAATTCAATGCCACTTCAACCATTCCGGTACAAGAATGAGAACGCTCATCCTTTTGTTGCTATCAGCGCTCATGAGCACGGTAGTGGCAGCGCAGCAAATAGTGGGCGCGGAGTACTTCATTGGGCCCGATCCGGGCCCGGGCAACGGAGTGCCACTCACGGTTACTGCGGACAATTCCATCGACATCAACAGTTCACTGGCCACAGGCCAACTTTCAACCGGTTTGAATAGCATTGCCATCCGCACCAAAAGCAATTCAGGTATCTGGAGCAATACCGTGAAGCGTAATTTCTACGTGGAACCATCAACGGTCAATGGTGAACTTACCTTCCATGAAATCGTTGCCGCTGAATATTTCATCGATAATGATCCTGGACCGGGAAACGGAACTCCCATTGACATCACACAAGGCACAGCAGTTGAATTCGAGGATATCGCAACGCTCAATCTGACTAACGGTTTTCACAAACTCTCGGTGCGCGTTCTTTCAACTTCCGGCTTGTGGAGCAGCACCGTGGCGCGTCAGTTCATCCTGCGTCCTAATTCGGTTTTTAGCAGTGAAGAATTCCATGAAATTGTCGCGGCCGAATACTTCGTCGGTGCCGATCCCGGCGTTGGGCAAGGCACAGCCATTGACCTTGCACCAGGCACTGATGTGGACATTATCGGAAGCCTAATAGCCGACATGACACCCGGAGTATACAAGCTCGCTATTCGCACACAATCCTCAGCTGGCCTTTGGAGTGGAACAGCAGCGCGCATCTTCGTGGTTAAACCTGTTGGTGGAGTGAACACATTCTACGAAATCACCGCCGCTGAATACTTCATCGACACTGATCCGGGGGAAGGCCTTGGAACACCCCTGAACATCACCCCCGGAATATCTGTGATTTCAGAAGGCACGGTGCCCACCACCGGACTTGCTCTCGGTCTGCATACCATGGGTATTCGCTTTAAAGGCAATACAGGTATCTGGTGCGCTGCCGAACTGTCGGAATTCGCGATTGTAGGAGATGTGCCTCTCACCTATACGATAACAATCGGCAGTCCTACCTGCCCGAATGCCGAAGACGGTTTCATCACCCTCAATGTCACGTCTGACCCTTCCCAATTTACCTTTAACTGGAACGGCGAGGTTGGCGGACCATCCATTGATGAAATCGCCGCCGGTAATTACCAGCTGCAGGTCGACAACCTTTTCGGTGACCTGGTGCTCGACATCCTCATTTCATTGGAAGGACCTGACCCAATCGTCATCGATGCCACAATCAATGACGCGCTATGCAGCGGCGACGCCAACGGAAGCATCGATGCTACCGCCACGGGAGGAACCGGACCATTTGTGTTTGATTGGGGCACACTCAATCCCGACGCAATCGCAGCGGGCTCGTATACCGTATTTGTGACTGATGCCAACGGATGCGTCGAATCACAGGAATTCGTGGTCAACGAACCCACCCCACTGTCGTTGGTGTTAATCGGCACTACTCCTGTCACCGATGAAGTCAATTGCAATGGCGCCATTGATACCGGTGCTTCCGGAGGAACACCCGGCTATAGCATCGTATGGAATGATCCGGCCACTCAAATGATATTTACGCCGGGTAACCTGTGTGTGGGTAGCTATGAAGGCACCGTTACTGATGACAACGGCTGCACTGCAACACTCACTATAGAACTGCTTCCTTCGAATGTGCAGGAACAGCTCAACGGCAGTATAGGATTAAACGTCGGTCCAAACCCAACATCCGGTGCGTGGTCCATGCTCTTCGATTTAATCACCCCGCAGACCATCAACATCGATATCACCGATGCCACCGGTCGATTGGTACTGCGTGAAGGCTCGGTTGTCGTTCCATCCGGTCGCTCACAGCGCCAATACGATTGGAGCGGCGTCGCATCGGGTCAGTACCATGTGCTTATTAGCGCGGAGGGAATCAATGAGCACCTTAGACTAACCGTTGAATAGTTATGAATGGCGAATGGCGAAAGGAAGCCTACCACAGCATTCCCCTAAAATGAGAAAGGGAGAGGGCGGATCGCCAAATATCTCCTGTATCGCTTTCTGGACGTGCTTTTCCGAAGACCCGCTACTGACGCGTTTATTATACGTAAATGCGGTGTTTTTCTTTAGAACAGAGGTAATATAATTGGGGATTTAGAGCGTCTTTTTTTTTATTTTTTTTACCCCAGAGACGCGGAGAGTATGATGGACTAGCCTATCGTAAAAAGGTAGAATCTAGCGGTCGCAGCTAGACAATCCAAATTAAAAAACTTGATTGTCAACTATTCACGGCATTACGCGGAGGATGAACTCATCGAATAAAGGCACAGTGAATGCTGTTTCCCCATGGGATGGGCTATATATCATCCCCTTGGCAATTAAGCCAGATCGTATTGGGGCTAATCGTGTTACCTCCTTATTCATTCTGGCGGCGATATCGCCTGACCGATGCGGGCCCTTCCCTAGTAAGGACATGGCCTTCATGTAATCCTTTTCCAAAGGAGTTAAACGGTCAAATCGAACTCGAAAGAAACTTTCATCCAATGCAGCAATTGTTTCTTTGCTGGCAATAACAACATCTTCAAATGTTATAGGCGACCGAGAAGCAACATCCCAGCTATGCTTGCCCCATTCTTGTATGAAGTAGGGATACCCTTTTGTTTCATTAAATATTCTCTCCAAGGCCGTTTCTTCGAATTCCACTCCCTCTATACGGGCAGGAATAACCAGTGCTTGATCGCATGATTGGCGACTCAGAGGCCCCATCTCAGGAAATTCAAACAACCGTTCAGCATAAGATTTAGCTTCTCCCATTTTTCCTCTCAACTGAGGCAAACCGGCACCTACCAGTGTAACTGGCAACTGCTTTTGCGCACAACGATGCAAAGCAGTGATCAACGCAGCCAACTCCGCCTCTTGAACGTATTGCAATTCATCAATAAACAATACCAGTGCAGTTGCCTCTTGCTTTGCAGCTTCTCCAGCTGCTTGCAGTAAAGCGGAAAGATCGGTGGCTAAGTCACCATTGTCTGCGAGTCCTTTTTCCGGCTCAGCATCAAGTCCGACCTCTATATCCTGATAGGTCACCTTCAATGCTTTAGCAAAACCCGCCAATGCCTTTAGTGCCCTCCAAGCAACATCTTTAGCTTTCGCTGCTCTGGAAAGTCTTAAAAGTTCGATGCGCAATGCTGGAGCCAGCATAGCAGGAAGAGATTGTTGTTCAGGCGCTTCAATTCTCACGGTATGAATACCGCTTTCTTCAGCGTCCATTAAAATTTGATCAAGTAAAACTGTTTTACCAACCCCTCTAAGTCCCAGTAGCAATACACTTTTTGCAGACTTTCCCAGCTTTATGCGAGCTAAACTGATCCGTAACGACTCCCGCAATTCATCGCGACCAGTTAAAGCTGGTGGTTTGGTTCCGGCTCCGGGAGCATATGGGTTATGAATTGGGTTCATTTATATGAAGTTTATCGAATTTACAAATTTAAAGTAAACTCTCTAAACTTTGTATAAACCCTTTGCTATAAAAGGGTAATTTACTTTAAATCAGTAAACTATCGCGGGAAATTAACTACTTTCATAACACGCGCTCACAACTTAAAGTACCTTACCGCATACATATGAGTACAAGAAGGGTGAAAAAACAACGGTAAAATAGGTACTGCAACAAGTTGGTTAGTGACGCTAACCAACTTAATCTGTAAGCATCCAGCCACCTTCACTACTCCCGAAATGTTCCCGGATTTTCGCCCTCATTTCATGCACCACAATGACACACCAAAAAACCACTTAACTCCTGAAAAGTGTGTTCCAACACACAAATAACCCCTTAAAAGTGTGTTTGGATACATTTTAAAGGAGTTAAGGTGATTTTGGGATTGGATTGTGACGGATTGTGTGGGTCGTAAGGGATGGTGTGAAGGAAATGCGCCTCACCCCCAACCCCTCTCCAGTGGAGAGGGGAGCACGGCAGGAGTGGCAAACAATTATCTCATGCAAACTCACCGTCCCAAACTGTCTCCGGTATTCAGTCCTCGTTACCCAATTCGGCTGTCAACTATTCACGGATGGTGGTTTGATGCCGGCTCTGGGAGCCTGCGGGTTGTGAATGGGGTTCATTTATAATACGTTTAGCCGTTTTAGAAAATTACAATAAACGCCCTAAAGTTTCTTCACTTCAACTTGCTAATGCAAAGTAAGAACTAAAGAAATCTACTTTTCCATAACCGGAAACTAGAAGCCAGCAATCCTATTAACCGCAAAGTCGCGGAGAAAGCAAAGAGCAATGACACTGCATGGGATGAAATACTATACACAGAAGATGTATATCAAAATTGTATTTGCCTCAGGCCTCAAAGCGGAAGCATGTTTGCCGCGAGCCAATCGATGGCTCCTTCCTTGGAGTCCCAAGCCAAACGAGCAAAAGAAACATAATAATCGGCTTCTTCATCGCTGCCCATTCGCACATAATCCTCAATGGGTAGTCTAGGTAATCGATATACCAAACGACGAGCAACAAACTTATTGCGCTCTTGCGCCGCTACAACCATACGGCGAGTCTCTTCTGTAGCACCCTCAGTTGCATACGCATGCAACGCCCGATTAAACAAATAGTATGATCTTTTATCTCCTTCGAAGATGGCATCCAAAGCGGTCAGCGCTTGGTGGTCATTTAAATAGATATAATAGCTTTGAAGGGGATAACGCACTCCCATATTGTCGCCCTTATTCAATATCAGAATTTCTTCTACTATAAATGCAGCCTCGCGAATCATACCCATGGCCACCAAGCAATCGGCTAGGCCCGACATACAGCGCAAGTAAGGTCGAGTTTCATGAATGAGCCAAAAATGTCCCTTGCTCTCCTATAGGAATTTTCCACCAAACAATCGTTGACCAATTTCTATTCCTTGCAAATAGAAGGAATATATTTTCTTAAATTTTTTCTCGGAACCTGCGAGGTACTCATAGGCTTCAATACAATCAGGGTCAAGTTCCAAAGCATGCTTTATATTCTGCTTTGCTTTGGTAGCGTTCATTTCATAGGCTGAGTATACCAAATCTTGAGCTTTCTCTTTGGGGCTTAGTGTCTCTTCGGGAAAAGAAGGTATGGTTTGGCCAACCATGCTGTCCATGAATTTTCGTAAATCCTCTTCCGACTTGAAATTTTGGGTTTCCATCAAGCGACGAAAATCGAGGGATAACTTCTCTGCTTTTTTCATGGGTTGAAAATTAGAAAAACAAAAGTATTTCAAGTTTCTGGATGCACACTAAAAATCAATGTAAAAATGCAGCATATAACCTCGCTAACTTCAACATACCATGCCGTACCATACCGCTAGTGCTGCGCCGAATCCCAACAACCAAACCACACTGCACCCTTTGCTAGTGCGATTGTACACCCGGTTGTAAGCAGCACGCTTGGTATTGGTGATCCACCCCATACCCTTAGGTGCTTTCAAGCCCAGGCTATTCTGTAGTGCACGCTTCACCGAAGTGCGCGCGGCTATGCGCTTATTAAGATTAGGGATACGGAAACCGAATTTCATTAAGCGAATGTAAAGGGGGAAAGGGGGAAATAGTGAAATGGTGAAATGGTGAAGTGGGGATCGCTGGGATCATGTGTCTTGGCTACTCGTACCTATAGGATGGCCTATGTATATCAAGCTTTTGAAAAATACTCCGACAGTTTGAATGAACTAATTGACTGTCTCCTGGAATTATGAAATTTCATGCGTTTATTAGCTGATTCGATTGCACACAAGCCGCCTAGCGCAGATGTGTCAAAATCGCTTTCGAGTTTAAATGCTTTATCAATCATGACCATCCCCGTTGTTTGCGCCCTCATTATCCGTAATGGATTCGTGCTATGCGCGCAACGCAGCGAGCGCATGGCGTTGCCGTTGAAGTGGGAGTTCCCGGGTGGTAAGCTTG
>CAMBPD010000073.1 GCA_945869405.1 Chryseobacterium gleum
TTAGTGAATGATGGGTTTCTGTGCCATAACCTCCATTACAACTTTATGCCCACCTTCACAGGGCCGGGGCATGCCTCCATTTTTACGGGAACTACGCCAGCCTATCACGGCATAATCCAAAACGATTGGTATGACAGATCCAGTAACACCATGATCTATTGCTCAGCCGACACCGGGGTAACAGGAGTGGGAACAGTTGAGAAGGCCGGTAAGATGTCGCCGCACTATCTCACAGCTTCTACCCTCGGCGATATGCTTCGTATGCAAACCAATCAACGAGGTAAGGTTATTGGGATCGCAATGAAGGATAGGGGCGCCATATTACCAGCGGGTCGAACGGCCAATGCGGCTTATTGGTTTGTAGGTGGCGATGAAGGCGTATGGGCGAGCAGCAGCTGGTACATGAATGAATTGCCAGCTTGGGTTGTCGATTTTAACAAGCTCAATAAGGCGGGTGACTATTTAAAACAACCTTGGGATTTGTTGCGAGCTGTGGCCGTGTACGATGAGAGTGCGCAGGATAATAACGCACATGAGACCCCTTTCAAGGGCACAACAAAACCAACGTTTCCGTACGATTTAAATGCATTGAAAGCGGCCAATGGAAATTACGATCTCATCAAGGCTACGCCCTTTGGAAATAGCCTTACGGTTGATTTTGCGAAAGAAGTGATTGTGAACGAGCAGTTGGGGGCCGATGAGCACACGGATATGCTGTGCATGAGTTTCTCTTCTACCGATTACATCGGACATCAATTTGGAATTCACTCTATGGAAACACAGGATTGTTATTTGAGACTCGATGAGGAATTGGGGGCTTTCTTGCATTTCTTGGATAAGCGCATTGGCAAGGGCAATTACTCAGTGTTTTTGACCGCAGATCATGGTGGAGCGCCTACGCCAAGTTATACGGCAAAACAAAAGGCGATCGGAGGGTACTGGAAGAGCGATAGGTTGGAGCTATTCCTGGAGGATACACTAGCAAAACGCTACGGAGAGGGTGACTGGGTGGTGAATGAAAGCAATCAAAATCTATTTTTAAATACTGGATTAATTCAGTCGAAGCGGTTGAGTCAGAAAGAGGTTCAATACGAAGTGGCTCAGCTCTGCCTGACGTTTCCTGAGGTGATGAGCGCCTACACGGCGTCGGATCTCAGCCAGTCGCGTGGTGGCGATGATGTGAAAGATCGGATACAACAAGGCTTCGATGCTCAACGATCAGGCGATGTTATTTATACGCTCAAACCCGGGTTCATTGAATACGGGATGAGCGGCACAACACATGGTTCTCCTTTCGCCTATGATACGCACGTACCTGCGATTTTCTTTGGTTATGGTGTGCAACGTGGTGAGACGTTTTCATTGCAGAGCATTACGGATATCGCACCTACAGTAAGTATGATGTGTGGTATCGCTTTGCCAGATGCGGTGACCGGACAGCCCGTGGAATCCGCAATTCGCAAGAAAAAATGATTAAGTACACCGTTGGCGTCGAGCAACCGAATCGACATTTCATAGTGTTTAATGCCGAGTTTCCTGCTCAGGGCAGAAAAGAGATTTCGCTGCAATTGCCCTCTTGGAGACCGGGTAGATACGAGCTCGGTAATTTTGCTAAAAACATCCGTGGCTGGAAAGTGATGGGTGAGGATGGTCGTTCGCTTTCCTTTCGGAAGACCTCGAAAGATACCTGGGTGGTGAGTACTGAGGGTGAGGCATTCGTGAAGCTTTCGTATCAATATTATGCCTGCGACCTCAATGCAGGTTCTACCTTTCTCGACGAGGAACAGTTGTATATAAACCCCGTAAACTGTTTCTTTTATGATTGTGACGCTCCGAATAATCCCTACGAAATTTTGCTTTTAGTTCCCAATAACTATCGCGTTGGAACTGGAATGAAAAAGAAGACCGAGCACCTATTGATGGCGTCTTCATTCGATGAGTTGGCCGACTGCCCGTTGATTGCAAGTGCTACGCTACACCACTTGGAATATGCAGTTGAAGACGCACGCTTTCATATTTGGATTCAAGGTGAGGTGAACTTGAATGAAACGCGTTTACTTCAAGATTTTGCAGATTTCTCACGATCACAGATTCAGTTGTTTGGTGATCTGCCCTGCAGTGAGTATCACTTTTTGTTTCAGTTCGTTCCCTACTTCTTACGCCACGGTGTGGAGCATTGCAACAGCACGGTAATTACTATGGGGCCGGCGGCCGACTTCCAACAGGAACATTTGTACAAGGATTTGCTTGGAATAAGTTGCCATGAGCTTTTCCATACGTGGAACGTAAAGAATATTCGTCCTGTGGAAATGCTTCCATATGATTTCACACGTGAAAATTATTCTGAACTGGGATTTGTTTACGAGGGCGTAACCACCTACTACGGTGATTCGTTGTTGTGGCGAATCGATGCCCTGAATGAGGAAGAGTGGTTAGAGGTTATCCAAGAACATGTTCAAGACTATGTAAATAACCACGGACGTTTTAACCTGTCAGTAGCGCAAAGTAGCTGGGATACATGGCTGGATGGATATGTGGCAGGTGTGCCGTGGCGCAAGGTTTCTATTTACAACGAGGGCTTTCTTGTTGCGTTGATGTGTGATCTTAGTTTGATGCAGCAAACGGGCGCTAAGCATTCATTGGACAGTGTTATGAGAACGTTGTATGACCGATTTGGTAAGACTCAACGTGGTTACTCTGCCGCGCATTATTTGCAATTACTCAACGAGATCTCTCACGTTGATTACACCGCTTTTCTTGCCGATTATGTGTTTGGGACCCAAGATTATTTGCCTAAGTTAAGTGAGGTGCTTTCCTACGCCGGTATCGAATTGCAGGAAGTGCCCTCCGGAAAGTGGAGTGAGGCGAATTTGGGATTGTCACTGGACGAGAGCAATCAGAAAGTTGTTGTAAGTGCTGTGGTGCCGAACTCTCCGGCCGACAAATCTGGTCTTTGGTATGGTGATGAGATTGTAGCAGTAAATGGTGTGGCTCCCTATAAAAATGTTCAGCAGCTTCTGAAAATGTTCGCAACCGATTTGTGTCTTACTGTGGTGCGAAAAGGCAAGCGTGTTTCACTTGAACCGTGTTGCGATTCGTTGGTTTGGGTTTACAAATACCGTTGTGTTCGGGAGGCCTCAACAACAACTGCGACAGAAGAGATTTGGTATCGATGGAAAGCGGGGGTGCACTAATTACACCTCCATTGCAACAGGAAGTTGACTCGCCATATAATCGAAAAGGTTTTTCAACGGACCTTTTACAAGCATCTCGAGAAATGGGTTAATCTGTGCGTCGCAAATCAATTGACCTGTTGTTTGATTGCCGGATTCTTTCAGATGCACCTTGAGTTCAAATGGGAAGGGAGAACCCGCGGTGCTTTCGTAAATGATCTCTTCAGGAGATTTAGTTTCCTTGATGCGCAAGCCAATGGTGTAGGCGTTTTGTATCTTGAAACTACACGAGTCTTTGTCTGCCTTCCATTCGCTGTATTTTCCTTCAGGAAGCAGTTTTTCGATATGCTGCATATCGCTCAGAAATTCGAACACTTGTGAAGCTGGAGCATTCACCTGAGCAGGTTGGCTTTCGATGTGGGTCATACTGATATTCAATTAATGTGTTTGGCTGGCAGTGAATCGAGTGCTCCATTCTTCCGGATTCGATTTCCAATCGCTTAATGCCGTTTTCTGCTGTTGCGTTATGTAACCCGAGTTGGATGCTTGTTCTAGAAGTGTATCATAATTGCTCAAGGTTGTTATGGAGCAGTTGGCACCGGCAAATCTCTCACTTGCTTTGGCGAATCCGTATGTGAATATTGCAGCCATGCCTATAACATCTGCCTGTGTTTGGCGCAGTACCTCCACAGCGGTAAGGCTGCTAGAACCTGTAGAGATTAAATCCTCAATGACCATCACGCGTTGACCAGCCTTTAGCACGCCTTCCACTTGATTGCCCAGGCCGTGCTTTTTGGCCTCACTGCGCACATAGATAAACGGCAGGTTCATTGCCTCTGCTACCAGAGCGCCAATAGCGATACCTCCAGTGGCTACACCTGCAATTACCTCGGTGTTGGGAAAGGATTTGCGAATAGATGTAACGAAGGAATCGCGCACAAATGCTCTTACCTCTGGAAAGGAGAGTGTTTTTCGGTTGTCGCAGTAAATCGGTGAACGCAGGCCTGACGCCCAAGTGAAGGGGTTTTCAGGGCTAAGTTTTATGGCTTCAATTTGGAGCAAGAATTCTGCTACCTTTAACGCTCGATCTTGATGATTCATGCCTCAAAAGTATAAAGTTTATTTCGCCAGCAAACCAGTTGTTTTTCTGAATGCAACCGATGATCTGCAGCTTACCCCTGACAGTGAGGTCATTGTTTCGCAGGGTAAATCGGATACCATGTTGATTGAAAGTGCCATTGGAAGAGGTGCACGCACTATTTACATCCGGTGCTCTGACATTGAGCGCTCATGGAGACTTTTTTCTGCTCAATTCGACGAAATCAAAGCGGCCGGAGGGGTTGTTTTTAATGAACTTAACGAGGTGCTTTTTATTTTTCGTCTCGAAAAGTGGGACTTACCCAAGGGAAAAGTTGAAGAGGGCGAAGAGCTTGAATTGGCTGCCTTGCGTGAGGTTGAAGAGGAGTGCTCCATTGGTGATTTGGAGTTGAAACAGCATTTGGTCACTACCTATCACACCTATACAATTAAAGGGTTGCCGGTATTAAAATCAACCGATTGGTACGTCATGAAACATCATGGAAACACCACTCCCCAACCACAGACAGCAGAGGGCATTACCGAGGCAAAGTGGATCTCTCACAGAGATTGGGCTATGGTTGAGGAGAATACATTTCCGTCGGTGCGAGATGTTCTGCGTGCCTACGAATCGAGCCTCTTGACGTAATTTTATTGCTTAATAATAGGCACGCTCATTCGTTCACCGGTTTTGGTATGCACCTGCAATACATACGTTCCTGAAGGCCAATCGCTACTATTCACTTGCACGGATGATTGGTTTATTTCGAAGGTCTCAATGACACGTGCGGTCATGTCGAGAACTACAGCAAACGATGGGCGAAGGCCTTCCGTGCGCAAAACGAAAGTGTTTTCAAATGGATTAGGAGAGATGCTGAATAGAGCAGGCTTCATTGTGGTAAGCCCCGTCGTGCATGGTCCACTCGTGTACTCTGTCACTCCACCGTAGTAGATAGCTTCACAAGAATTGTTGTAGGTTAATCCATTGCATCCGCACACAGGGTCTACGACGGTGGCGCAAAACACGCTAAGGTCGATGAGGCTGGAGTCGACACATACGGTGTCGTTGGCGCAATTGCCAATACAGTCTTCTTCTGTGGCGAAAAAGTATGCTTCATAATCGAAACCATTTTGGCCAATGTAGCTGCAACCGCTAAGTACACTGCAACCTTGCTCTAGGCGAGCCCAGCCTAGCGGCATGGCACAGTCACCAAATTGGGTTGAAACGGGAATAACTTGGCATCCACCCGCTGCACAAGGGAGATTGCTGTAGGTGGTTGTGCCGAAGTAGTAGTAGGCAAAGCATCCATTCAAGTATTCGATGCCGTCGCAGCCACATACCAGATTTGCTACTGGCGCACAATCGACCAAGTAGCCTTGTTCGATTTGCCATTGGTTGGTGCAGTCGGTTGCTGGGTTTCCACATGTTTGCTGGCAGCTCCATGCAGAAGAATAGAAGTTGGGAGAATAGTCGATGTTTCCGATGGTATAACCGCAGCCGCTCATTGGCGCGCAGGTGCCGTCTATCCAAGTATAACCGAGAAACATATCGCAGGCGCCAAAGTCGAGATCGCCCATGTCCGTGCAGCCTCCTTGGGCGCATTCACCGTCGATCCAAGAGGTTACTCCGCCATACACTTGGGCTTCGCAGTCGTTGCTGTAGGTTACTCCATTGCAGCCGCAGACTGGAGCGTATATAAGTGGACACGCGGCGTTCAAATCAATCAGCGAAGAGTCTACACACTCTTGTGATTGCGCTTGTGATATACATAGTGCGAATGATGGCAGCATTAGGAAAGTGTGTAGGATTCTTTTCATAAAAATAGATTTATCGTTTGACGGTCCGAAATTAAATGGCTAAGCCATGCTATGCCCTGACATTTCTCTGCGAATTGTTGTTATCTTAGCCATTAAACGTAACCCTTAATTGGAATAGCATACAAATGAAGCCGCTGATTTTTTTATTCTGCTTGCTTATTGGTGTTGTTGTGCATGCGCAATTGGAGCGCACGGGTACGCCTGTTTCATGGAATCAAGAACTTTCTATACCCGTAGAAGGTGAGTCGGTAGGTGAGGCCAATATTGAGTTTCTTCTCGCGGAGGACGCCACCCATGTGGATGATCGGTCCGTTCCTTATCGCTTTGCCTTTGCGCGCGAGGTTTCGTGGACGATGAATAACAGCGGAAGTTGGTACAACTTGGCCAATGGCGACCGTCTGTGGATTTTGGGAATTGCCTATGATGGAGCGCATTCAATTGCAGTAACGCTGAATCAACTTCATCTGCCGAAAGGAGGCAAACTGTATGTTTATTCTGAGGATCATGAGGATTATCTCGGTCCATTAACGGAATCTGAGAATCGTTCTTGCGAAATTGGTCTTCCTCACATTCGCGGCCAGAAAATATACATAGAGTATTATGAACCGCGCTTGTATCGTGGGGAGGGAAGTTTGTCTGTGGGCTATGTTGCCGGGTCATACAGGAATCTGCAATCAGAAGCGTTGCCATTACAGTCATGCGCTCAGTGGTTAGCGGGTTCTGTTATTGGTGATGAACCGTCAGGGTCCTCTGTGATGCGTGTCTTGGTAGATCATGGCCAACGATATGCGACTGCGGTTTTAGTCAATAATTCATCAAATAGCGCAGAACCATTGGTGTTTCTTCCTTCTTCAGCCCTCATGGGCAGCGCAGCATCTCTAGTTTTTCAATTCGGCTTGAATGATCAACAATGCCTTGAAGGTTTCGCTAGCTGCGCAGCGCAAATTATTTGTGGAGCTGATGTGGTGTGCGCAGATGTGGAGGTTGGGTTGTCATTGCTTCGCTTGAAAAAAGCCCCCCTCAGTGACTGGGACGCTTACTATACGGGATGGAGCGTTGGACCGAGTGTTCAGAACGAGTATTGCTGTGTTCAGCACCCTAAGGGCTTGTCAAAGAGTTACTCTCAGTATCATGAAGCGTTTGTGCCTGTGGTGCAAGATAATTCAGTATTCATCGGCTTGGAAGGTGAAGGCCAGGGACAAACGTATGGTGGAAGTTTGGGCAGCCCTTTGTTTGATTCCGATTGGAATTTAGTTGGGCTATTTATCGGAGGTAATTCGCGTTGTGTAATGAGTGGAGGCGCTGACCGTTTTGTGTTGCTTCAAGATGTGTGGCCTACGTTCAGGCAATTCCTAGATCCGCTTCAGTCCTCGAGTGATAGAATCCCCGGAATGGAGTTGCCCGACGCGGAAATAGTAATTGCTGAACGAACTCTAATGCGTGTGTTTCCAAATCCGGCAGTGGATAGAATAGAACTTATGGGAGGGCAAGATTTTGCTGTTTACTCTATAAAGATGTATGATGGCATGGGACGATTGCTGTTGAGCAATATCGGACAGTCGAGCGTAGACGTCTCTCATCTTTTGGAAGGCGTTTACACCCTCGCTGCAAGCACAAATTCGGGCGTATTATCCCAAACGGTTTTGATCACAAAAAAATAAGCTATGTTATCCATAGCTTAAATTTTATACTCGTTTCGATCTGTTCGGTTAGTCTTCGTCTGCCCCGGCGTCTTCTTCAGCTACGTCAGCATCGGCATCTGCATCTGCATCGGTGTCATCGGTGTCACTATCGTCCATGTCGTCTAGCTCCTCTTCCTCACCTTCCGCTTTGAAGCTCTCGAATTCTGAGATTCCCGCTCCTTCGTTATCTTGATTCTCTTCATCATCGACCTTCATATTTTTATCTATTTTGAACAGATAAATGGTGTCGGCGGTGCGCACCTCCAGCGCCTTAATGAATTGTCCTTTAGGGGTTACAAACGAAACAAGATTTTCGTTTTCGAAGCCGTTCGGGTAGTGCGCATTGATGAGGTCAATGTGCTCACTGGCGAGCGTCTTGTAATCTTTAATTACTCTTTTAATGGGAGCAGCCATAGCCTTCAGTATTGTGTGTTATTGATTTAGAATCCATGCAAATATGAGGGGAGCAACGATAGTTGCATCACTTTCAATAATAAATTTTGGTGTAGTGATGTCTAGTTTGCCCCAAGTGATTTTCTCATTTGGTACAGCGCCGCTGTAACTGCCATAGCTGGTAGTGCTATCGGAGATTTGGCAGAAATAACTCCAAAAAGGAATTTCATGCATCTCCATATCTTGGTAAAGCATAGGAACTACACAAATTGGAAAATCACCAGCGATACCACCGCCGATTTGAAAGAATCCAACCCCTTTGCCAGCAGAGTTTTCGATATACCATTTCGCTAGCCATGTCATGTATTCGATACCACTTTTCATCGTGGATGGATTGAGTTCTCCCTTGATGCAGTAGCTAGCGAAAATATTTCCCATGGTGCTGTCTTCCCAACCCGGAACGATAATCGGTAGGTTGCGTTCAGCAGCTGCGAGCATCCAAGAATTCTTAGGGTCTATTTGGTAGTACTCTTCGAGCACGCCGCTCAACAACATTTTGTACATGTATTCGTGCGGAAGAAAACGTTCACCACTGTCATTGGCGGTTTTCCAAAGGGCGTGAATATGTTTTTGAAGTCGTCGAAAGGCTTCTTCTTCTGGAATGCATGTATCTGTAACGCGGTTGAGACCTCGCTCCAACAGGTCCCATTCTTGTTGTGGGGTAAGGTCGCGGTAATTGGGTACACGTTCGTAATGATTGTGTGCCACAAGGTTCATCAGATCTTCCTCGAGATTGGCTCCAGTGCAAGAAATGATATCCACCTTGCCTTGGCGAATCATTTCGGCTAGCGAAATACCAAGCTCTGCCGTCGACATAGCGCCGGCAAGTGTGATCATCATTTTTCCACCCTCCAACAGATGTTGTTCGTAGCCTTTGGCAGCATCCACCATGGCCGCGGCATTGAAGTGCAGGTAGTTTTCCTGCATGAACTGCCGTATTGAATTGTATTTACTCATTGTTTTGCAATTGGAACACCCGAAAAAAGCGCGGGTTTATTCCGCGGCAAAAATGAAAAAATCAAGGCTGATTTGAACAAAAATTTTCAATTTAACTTTTAACCCACCCAGTTTCGCCCTATCGGCGGCCACGACCCTGAAGAGTGTGCCGCATAACAAAGGCTATAATCTGGCGCTTTACCTGGTTGTCGTGCTCTTTGTTTAACGTGTCGTGAAGGATATACTGAAACTTGAATGAGCAGTATTCGTGTTTTATGCTATTGACTTTTAACACCATGCTCCCTTCTTGAATTAACCCCTGCATTTCGCGAAGTGAGTAAACGATTTCATTTTCTAATTTCTCCAATTGATCGATTTGGCTTATGTCGAGCTCGAAATCTATGCTGCTTTTTTTTAGTTCACGGCGCGTATAGTTGATGATCTGGCCCGAGAATACATTGTTGTTCGGAATGTAAACGATGTCGTCGTCTTCGTTGAGAAGATGTACATTGGAAAGAGTTATGTCTATAATTTTACCTTTGGTGTCGGCGATTTTAACGGTGTCGCCAATGTTCACAATACGCGCCAACGTCATGTACATGCCATTGATCAAGTTCGCAATGTAGTCTTTGGTGATAAGCGCTAGCGCCGCTGCAAGAAGGCTAAGGGTGGTTATTGCTTCCTTGCTGCTAATGTTTAGAAGAGTGAGCAAGAGCACCCCAAAAAGTAGTGTGTAAACGATACGGGCGATTTGAGAAAGCCCCGCCGTGAAGTTGTCTTTCTTCACCCCGCCCTGAGGCCTGTAGAACGCGATGGTTACCAGTCGAGCTGCTTCAATAGCCAGAAATATGACCAACGCATAATAGAGCGTATTGGCAAATTTTTCAGGTGGATCGAATTGATTCACCAAGTTGACAAAGCTTTTGCGCAACCCAACCAATATCATGAGCAGCACTGTTGCGTTTACGCCTTTGGAAAATGTGAGCAGCTTCATGATTCGTTCTTGGTGCTGGAATTAATCGTAGTACCCTAAAATTTCAAGAACATCTTTGGGCTTTTGTTCAGGAGCCCATAATTTGTATTTCAGTTTGCCCTTGCTGTCGCGGTCGATCAGGATGTGTTTCGGTTGCGGCATCAGGCAGTGATGGATTCCCCCAAAACCTCCCAAGGTGTCTTGATAAGCGCCCGTGTTGAAGAAACCAATGAATTGGTCTTGATCTGGATAGTACTTGGGCAGATAAATGGCGTTGGTGTGCTGCTCTGAATTGTAGTAGTCATCGCTGTCGCAGGTGAGCCCACCTAAGAATACACGCTCATAGTTTTCGTTCCAATTGTTTACAGGCAGCATGATGAAACGCTTATTGATGGCCCAGCTGTCGGGGAGCGTAGTCATGAACGAAGAATCGATCATATTCCATTTTTCGCGATCGTTTTGTTCCTTCTGATATAAGATTTTGTAGAGCGCGCCTCCGCTTTCGCCAACGGTAAATGAGCCAAATTCGGTGTAAATGTCTGGAACAGGAACCCCGGCGTCGTCGCAAGCATTTTTCACTTGACGAAGAATTTCGGTTACCATGTATTGGTAGTCGAATGAATAAGCGAGTGAATTTTTGATAGGGAAACCACCGCCAATATTCAAACAGTCGAGTGTAGGGCACAACTCACGAAGCTCGCAATACACCTTTAGGCATTTTACTAATTCGTTCCAGTAGTAGCTTGTGTCTTTGATGCCTGAATTGATAAAGAAATGAAGCATCTTCAAATTCAGCTGAGGATTTTCGTGGATCGATTTTTTGTAGAAACGAACGATTTCGCGGTATCCAATGCCAAGACGTGAGGTGTAGAATTCAAACTTTGGCTCTTCTTCACTAGCGATGCGTATGCCGATGTTCATCGGCTCTTGTACCAATTTCTCGAAAGTTTGAAATTCGAACTTGTTGTCGATTACCGATATAATATCCTTGTAGCCATCTGCATGTAATTCGAAAATCCGACTGACGTATTCCTCTTTTTTGAAGCCATTGCAAATGATGCGCTGCGTCTTATTAATTTTCCCCAGCGTGCCAAGTCGGCGGATGAGGTCTATGTCGTAGGCCGATGAAGTTTCAATATGAATATTGTTTTTCAACGCTTCTTCCAAAACATAGCGGAAATGAGAGCTCTTTGTGCAATAACAGTAGTGGTACTCCCCTTCGTATCCCACCTCATTGCGTGCGTTACGGAACCACTCTTTCGCCCGTTTGATATTCTGACTGATCTTGGGTAAATAAGTGAACTTTAATGGAGAACCATATTTGTTGATCAAATCCATGAGTGGTATACCATGGAAAAGCAAATTGTCTTTATCGAGTTGAAATTCTTCTTGAGGCCATTCGAAGGTTTGCTCTACCAGTTCGCTGTATTTTGTTTTCATAAAAATGGATTGATTCGGGTGAAAAATTGGACGTTAGAAAGAGGTGCTGTTGCATGCGTGCGACAGGCCGAATCGTCAGATACGGATAAAAACAACAACAGGCTTGAATTGGCAATTTTTCATCGGATAGCTTGCGGATATGTCCACGGCAAGTTTACGTCAAGATGAAACGAACACAAAATGAAAAGTTCTGTCGTGTGCCGCCTTGCGATTGAGCCTTATTTAGGTGGTGTTGCCCTGGGCATCCACCAACCGTATTTGCCAAGGAAGTTCGCTGTGGTCGGGTGAAGCAATCGGTGTCCTAATTCAAGTAAAAATTGGTGGGTAGGCCGAGTGAAATGGGTTGTTAGCCTGCGTCCATCGTGGGCAGGAATAACGCGATCAAATTTTCCGAAAAGAAGTAGAAAGGGAATGTCGTTCGACTCTATATGCGTTGCCACTTCCTTTAAGTTGGGAAATAAATTGCGATGAATGAGCCACGCATCGTAAACAAGTTGCCGTTTTTCCCGTGTTTCAAGTTGAACATGCACGAATCGATGGATTTTTTGATGAAGCAGGCCAAGAAACCCAAGCGAGTCTGCGATGCGAAGTATCCACCTAGGATGGTCAATAATGTGGCGGTAGATCTTTCTTCCGATCCTGGTTTCACTCACAAAACGGTAAACCCATTTAATCTTTAGTCCATCGGGCGCGATTAAGACCAACGAGCTTATTCGTTGCGACAGCGTTTCGGTCAGAACCATAGCCATTCTTCCGCCCATGCTGTATCCCATCAAATGAAATGTATCGATTTCGAGCACCTCGAGAAGCGCAGTAATTATGCCTGTCCACTCTTTTTTCGTGACAGGCGATTTGCTCATGCGGTGCCTTGGAAATGCGCTGTTGCCATGCGCTAGGAGGTTCACCGCCAAAATTTTTTGATGAGGCTTGAGGAGTGTTTCGAAAACACGAAAGTCTTCGGCTTCGCGCCCGAAACCGTGAAAGCAAAGGATGGTTTCTTTTCCCGAGCCCAGAGTGAGGTACTCTAGGCAAACATCTTGGTATGTGAAAAGCTTTCGCACGTGTTAGGCCCGGGCATGCATGGCCCAATTGCGTATGAGCGTTTTTCCATGCGTTGTCATTATACTTTCAGGATGGAATTGCACCCCGCGAATGTCGAGTGTTCTGTGCCTGATCGCCATTATTTCACCAGTTTCATCGGTGGCCAGTACCTCGAGGCAAGTGGGTATTTTCGCATGGTCTACTACCCATGAATGATATCTTCCAACGGGCGAGGCATCAGGGAAATCGTTGAGTAAATAATCAGGTTGAGTGATGCTGAGGTTGGACGCTACTCCGTGGTAAACAGTCGATAGATTGCGCAGAGTTCCACCAAATGCCATTGCTATCGCCTGGTGACCGAGGCAAACCCCAAGGATCCGCTTGGTATCGGCATAACGCTCTATAATTGATAAAGTGATGCCTGCATTTTCTGGCAACCCAGGGCCGGGTGAAAGCACGATGTTGCCATATTCTGCTAACTCCTTGAGAGTGATTTCGTCGTTGCGCGCCACAACAA
>CAMBPD010000074.1 GCA_945869405.1 Chryseobacterium gleum
GGCTATTGAGGCACTTTCTACAGGTCAATTGAGAATTGGCTATGTGAATTTCGACTTACGGCAATTGATGAGCTTTAACGATTACGAAGGTTTTCGATTGGGTGCAGGGCTGCGCACCAATCATCGTATCTCCGAAAAATTCAATACAGGCGGATATGTAGCATACGGCTTCCATGACAACGCAATCAAGTATGGTGGTGACGTGCTTGTGCATCTCTATCGAAAAAGAAGCGCATGGCTCAAAATGGAATACCGCAACGATGTGATGGAAATGGGAGGAAATACAATTCGCATGAGCGAGACAGCGGGTAGTCTTAACCGGAACATTTATCGTCTTTTTATTTCGCGCATGGACAAACGCGAGCAGCTGCAAGCCAGTTTGAATGGCAGGTTGATTGGCAACCTCACTGCAACCGCATTCCTCAACACACAGTACATCCAATCCTATACTGGTTATGCCTTTCAACGCATAACAACCGAAGCTGTGCAACTCACCGATAGCAACTATCGCGTAACCGAAACCGGAGTATTACTGCGGTATGCACCCGGAGAAAAACTGATGAGAACCAACACCCGCGAAATTCGTTTGGGAGGCAGATTTCCGGTCATTCATTTTCAATATACGCGCGGTCTCACCGGTGCGTGGATGGGTGAATATGTATATAACCGCTTCGATGCACGAATCGATAAGACGTTCAATTTTCTCAATGCCGGAAAACTCAGTGTGACTGCTATTGGCGGTGTATGCAAAGAAAACGTTCCCATCTCCTTGCTGTACAATGCAGAAGGGACGAATAAGAAGTTTACCATTGTAGCCCCAGGATCATTTCAAACCATGCACACTAACGAGTTTATGCACTCTCGGTATACCGCATTTCATCTTCGGCACACGTTTCGGGCGTTTTCGTTTTTCAAGGGGCAATTCAAACCTCAACTGGTGGTTGCTCACAGCATGCTTTGGGGAGATTTCGCACATGCATCAAGCCATTCCATAACCTCATCCCAAGCGAACAAAGCTTATGTGGAGAGCGGCATTCAAGTCGACAAACTCATTGTTAGTGGCCCAAGCGGCATTGGCATAGGCGTGTACTACCGATACGGAGCACAAGCACTTGAAAGTGCAAAAGACAACATCGCCATTAAACTCACAGCTTCCTTCTCGTTCTGATTAGGATAAGCTTTGAATGATATCGTATTTCGTGATGATATGAAATTTACCACTGTGTAATTTCACTAAAATCGCAGGGACCTCTTTGCTAATCATTTTAGAGATGGCATCTATCGACTCTTCTTCGGAAATGACAGGAAGAGCGGCGCCCATCACCTCCTCGATTTTGGTATTTACGTTGGCAGGGTTGTCTACCATGCTTTGATACAAACGTGTCTCATCCACAAACCCGGCAATGTGCTCGTCCTTGATGACGGGTATTTGTGAAATACCAAACTTTTTCATTTTCTCAATTGCGTGACCCACCAACTCACCGCTGCCAATGGTCACCAATGGCTTGTCGAGGTGTGTAGCGATTAGGTCGCGCGCTGTTTTTTTCTCTTCCTTCAAAAAGCCCCGATCACGCATCCAGTCATCATTGTACATCTTGCCTAAGTATCGTGTGCCGTGATCGTGAAAAATAACCACAACCACATCACCCGCCTTAAACCTATTCTTCATTTGCATGACACCTGCCATGGCGCTTCCCGCACTATTGCCGCCGAATATTGCTTCCTCGCGGGCAATGCGTCTTGTCATGACCGCAGCATCCTTATCGGTCACTTTTTCAAAATGATCAATGAGGTCGAGGTTTACGTTTTGCGGTACGAAGTCTTCACCAATTCCCTCGGTGATGTATGGGTAGATTTCATTCTTATCGAACTCGCCGGTTTCCTTTAGCTTCTTGAACACAGAACCGTAGGTATCGATGCCCAAAATTTGGATGCTGGGGTTCCTTTCTTTTAAGTATCGCGCAACACCGCTTATTGTGCCCCCGGTGCCAACCCCTACAACGAGGTGCGTAATCTTTCCATCCGTCTGCTCCCAAATTTCGGGACCTGTCGATTCATAATGCGCCTGGGCATTGCTTGGGTTATCGTATTGGTTGGCCTTCCATGAATTGGGCACCTCGTTTACCAGTCGGCTTGAAACACTGTAGTATGAGCGTGGGTCTTCGGGATCTACATTGGTTGGACAAACGATCACTTCAGCACCAAAGGCACGCAATGCATCGAACTTCTCTTTGGATTGCTTGTCGGTGGAAGTGAAAATACACTTGTAGCCCTTTATGACGGAAGCAATTGCCAGGCCCATGCCCGTGTTGCCGCTAGTGCCTTCGATGATGGTACTTCCCGGCTTGAGCGCTCCTGAGCGTTCGGCGTCTTCTATCATCTTCAAAGCCATCCGATCCTTGATGCTATTTCCTGGATTTGTCGACTCAATTTTAGCGAGAATCAGTGCGGGGATATCGGCAGTGATTCGATTGATTTTAACCATTGGCGTATTGCCGATAGTGCTAAGTATATTTTCGTGGTAGTTCATGTTAAAGTCATTTTAAGAGTTTGATTATCCTTTGTGGTTAACTGAATCGAATTGCGCGTATCGGTGAAATTTTCAACACGTAAAGAGCAGGCAGGCCCATTGCCAGAATGCAGACACCCAAAGTACCCAGATCCAGCAGGAGCATATTCATTAAATCAAATTTAATAGGCACGGTATCCAAGTAATAATTCTTCGGGTCGAGCGAAACAATAGACCACTTCCATTGCGCGTAGGCCAACCCAATGCCAATGGCATTGCCAATGAGCAGGCCTTTGCCAATGATCCACGCTGCATTCCGAACAAAAATGTTCATGACAGCCCCGTCTGTAATACCCATTGCCTTGAGCAAGCCAATCATGGGTTGTCGTTCGAGAATGATGATGAGCAATGCAGAGGTCATGTTTACAATCGAAACCACAATCATGAGGAGGATTATAATGGCCACATTGATGTCGAGCATTTCGAGCCAAGCAAAAATGTCGTGGTTTCGATCGGTAATTTTCTGCGCTTGCAAAAAATGTGACGTAACGACCGCTTGCAAATCGTCGTGACTCTCCCAGAGGTTGTCATAATCGCTTATGTTCACCTCGTATCCTCCAATGTAATCAGCATCGGAATTATCAATGCTTGTCTGCACCTTAAATTCCGATGTGTTGGTGATTGAGCTAAGCCACTTCACTTCCACCGAAGCGGGTTGCGTTTGGTAGGAGTCTGAGACAACGAGTGTAAGGGAGGTATCGCCGGTAATATGCATTCTGTGAGGACCGGGCCCAGACCATTCGCTCTTGCTCCATTCAAACCGTAAATCTCCTTCACCTCCGGAAGCCAGTGCATAAACAGAAACGGAATCATTGACCGCCAAGCTGTCGGCTGAAACTCCTACGCGCAAACCCCAGCCGTAAAGCTTCTGCACATCAGCCATATCTACAAACACAAGTTGCTTATCAAAATCTTCCAGTCCTGTATCAAAAATCCCACATACTCTGAAGCTTCGCTGCCGATGATTGTCGCCCTGGGTATCAAAAAACATCATACGTGCTTTATCGCCAAGTGCGAGTTTCATGCGCTCTGACACATAGCTAGAAATTACTATTCGCGGCAGAGAGTCATTGGGTTCGAGCACCCTTCCTTCTTGGAGTGCCGCGCTGATGAAGGACCAGTCATAATCGCTAGACACCCCTTTTACAATTACCCCTTGCATAGACTCATCCGATTCGATTATCCCCGGCTTAGTGGCGTAGACTTGAACATGCTCCACACCTTTGGCGCGCTTCAATTCTTGGTATACCTCCTCATTGAACAATAATCGCTGCGAGTCTCTCGAGTAATTACGCTCGTTGGTGGTAATTTGAAAATGTGCTCCGAAACCGATGACCTTGTTGCGAATCTGTTCTTGAAACCCGCTTACGATGGCCATACTCAAGAGCATCAACGCCATACCCACGGCAATACCCGTTGTGGCAATGCGCACAATGGGCCGCGAGATGCGTGTTTTATCATCGGCGCGACGAATTCGCTTGGCTATGTAGGGAGCAATACGCAACTCTTTAAGATTTCCACGTTGTTTGGCGTAAAAGTAAATGGACACGCGTCATAACGCAGGACGATTAGCACCGATTTTCGCACATACCTCTATGAAGCAATTTCTTCTCTTCACTTTACTTGCCACGTTTCTTTCGTGCTATAGTCAGCATACACTGCACGAAAGCGGGGCAAGTGCTGCCATATCTGCAGGGGCAACACAGACCGAAAAGTACCTTGAGTTACTGCGGGGCAAGCGAGTAGGCGTTGTAGCTAACCAAACCTCACGGGTAAACAATGTGCATCTTGTAGACACCTTGCTTAGCATGGGCATAAACGTTACGGCGGTGTTTGCGCCAGAGCATGGCTTCAGGGGTGAGGCAGGCGCGGGCGAGCACATAAGCGACGGCAAGGACCCCAAAACAGGAATTCCTGTTTATTCACTCTACGGCAAGACGAAAAAGCCCACCAAAGAAATGATGAGCAAGGCCGACATCTTTGTATTCGACATACAAGATGTGGGTGCACGTTTTTACACCTACATCTCTACGCTTCATTATTTGCTCGAAGCGGCAGGGGAATGCCATGCGCGTGTGGTTGTGCTCGACCGGCCGAACCCCAACGGACATTATATAGATGGGCCTGTGCGCGAAAAAAACTTCGAGTCCTTCGTAGGTATGCACCCCATTCCCATTGCGCATGGACTTACCGTTGGTGAATTGACCCAGATGATTCTTGGAGAAGGTTGGCTGACAGTCGATCCGGAGACCACTATTATTCCATGCCTGAATTACACGCATACCCTGCCCTTCGCGTTGCCTGTTAGGCCATCGCCAAACCTACCCAACGACAGAGCCATCGCGCTCTACCCATCACTTTGTTGGTTTGAGGGAACTCAGGTAAGCGTGGGCCGCGGAACACCTTATCCTTTTCAGATAATCGGTTTTCCTAGCAGCACAGCGGGCACCTTCGAGTTCACACCCCAAGATCTCCCTGGTGTTGCAATGGACCCACCGTTTGAAAACAAACTGTGCACTGGGCTAGACTTGCGCGGGAACTCAACCGCTGAAAACGCGAAAATGAGCCAGATCAACATCGATTGGTTACTGGACATGTATGCTGCCTGCCCCGACAAGACCACTTTCTTTTTGTCGAATGGGTTCTTCGATACTCTCTGCGGAACGACTTCTGTCCGTGAAATGGTAGTGTCAGGCAAAAGCGGCTCTGAGATTAGAGCTTCTTGGCAAACGGGGTTGATTCAGTACAAAGCAATGCGACGGAAGTACTTGCTGTACCCCGATTTCGAATAATTGAGTCTTCCATCCATCCTCTCGAAAAAAAATTTGGGCATTTAGAATGTGCGTGTATCTTTGCACGCCGTAAGAAACAAATGGGAGCATAGCTCAGCTGGTTCAGAGCATCTGCCTTACAAGCAGAGGGTCACAGGTTCGAACCCTGTTGCTCCCACAAAAATCGCCAACAGGCGATTTTTTTTTGCCCATGATAACCACTCCGGTAGAGGTTCACGACGAGTTTTTTGAATTGCATCCTCTCCGCGCGATATGGTGGCCTAAGCATTCGATGGTCATTTGTGCCGATGTTCACATTGGAAAAGCAGCGCATTTTCGGGCAGCAGGTATTCCAATACCTACGGAAGTAAACGCCGCGAACCTCTCGAATCTCGTGAGTGTGCTTCAGCAGTTCAACCCTAAAAGTCTCTTGTTTTTAGGCGACTTGTTTCACAGTTGGTCCAACAACGAGTGGGTTGACTTGACGGATTGTCTTGCTCAGTTCAAGGGGCTCGAAACGCTTCTCATTCGGGGAAACCACGAAGTTGAACAATCACGGATGTATGAGACCATGGGATTCACCGTGTACGAAAGTTTATTGGTAGACGCTATACTGTTCACTCATGAGCCCTTGGCAAAGCAACCGGAAGGCATTTTCAATCTCTGCGGCCACATCCATCCAGCTATACAACTAAAAGGAGTCGCCCGTCAACGCTTAAGGCTGCCCTGTTTTCACTTTGGCCCAAGGCAGGGAATACTTCCTGCATTTGGTGAGTTCACCGGCACGCATACCATTCAGCCCAAACGAGGCGATAGAGTTTTCGTGGTAGCAGAAAACAGGGTGATACCCGTTGAGTGAGCAATTAGAACTGGATCTCTTTGACCAACTTTCCGTTGCGCCAATACTCTTCCTTGCTTTTCTTTCCTGATTCGGAGTAGAAGGTAGATGTACCGTTCTCCTTTCCATGGTTGTAGGTCTCGGTGGTCTTTAACTTCCCGTTGGCATGGTAAAAATTCCAAACTCCGTGCTCGACATTGTGCTTGTATGCTCCAGTCCAATTCACTTTGCCATCCGGATAAAAGACCTCTTCCTTCAACAAATCACCGGTCTCCTTATCTAAATAGAGCACCACGTGTTCTTTACCATTTTTGTGCTTGCGCATGACCCGCCTTTCTGTGGGCACATCTTGAAAACCGAGAATCGCGGCCAGCGCCAAAACGAGAATAAGAGAGTTGATTATCTTCATAATAGGAACCCCTTGAACGATCAGTTTCGTATAAAGTTACTCTGGCAAAACATTGACTGTAAAACTACCTGAGCAGTTGATGTCGCCCGGCACGAGCGCACCATCTTCCAATTGATTGAGCGTAAACAGGAAGCTCACCGTTTCAACTCCGCCCGAAGCAGTTGCAGCACCCACCTGCACAACAGCGTTCACAGGCACATATTGACGAAGCGTGTCGGTAGGGTCGTTGGGATTAAATTCATCCACCCAGGCCTGAAATTCGTTAACCCCCGTCTGGGCATCAATGGTGAAACTTCCACCGCCTTCAAGGTCGGGAATTTCTATCCATGCACTGAGTCCGTGGGTGCTCACCTCACCTTCAAGCGAAACATCAGTGGTGATATAGTACCTGCGCGAATCAGCGTTTGTGGAGTCTGTTCGAATGTAATTCGTGCCGAGCAATGCATAGTCCTCTCCTTGCCAACTCAGGCTGCCGCATGCACAGTCATAAGGTACGGAGACATAATCGGGGGTTTTCTTACATCCCGCCAACAGAACCACAAGCAAGACCAGGGATATGAGAGAATTGATAAAGCGCATAGGACAATGTATTATAGTCCGAAAAATACACGAAAAAAGAGACCATTTATCCAAGTCATCGACTGCTTTCCTTCAACGATATGTTCAAAAAATGGAGCAAGTCCTTCAAATAATCGACAAGTTTTTGTGCTTCGACTGCTGCCTTTTCCGCATTGCATTCAGCGGCAGCGCTAAGCGGCATGCGACAGTTGAACTCCGAGCTTGAAGTGCAAACTAGACATAGAACCCGATGGGTGATGCTCTCGTTCTTCGAGTAATTTGAAATCGCACTCCTCGATGGCTCGCCCTAGCAACTGTATTTCATCTAGGAGACGTTGCTCTCAAAAAAGAACAAGTAATAATCAATCGATTTCAGCCAGTTCGGCAGTAGTTGCCAACCGAATTTCGGTTCTACGGTTGATGGCGTGCTCTGGCTCTGAGCACTGTATACCATCTGCACATTCGTTGAGCAGCCTTGTTTCGCCCATCCCTACTGCATTCAATCGCTGCCTCGACAATCCTTCCGCGCAGAGGAATTCAATCGCCGATTTTGCACGTGCTTCAGATAGTTTCTTGTTGAATGCCTCATCGCCGCGCGCATCTGTGTGCGATCGTAACTCTAGTGAAACATCAACGTTTCGCTTCAATAGCAGCGCAAGTTGCATAAGTTGCCTGCGCGATTCGTGCGTTAAACGCGCACTATTATAGTCGTAGTAAATACGGTTAATGACGAATAGATCGAGCGGCGACACGTGAATAGTATCATTGAATTCATTGACCAAAACAACTGCTTCATCTGCCTGCAACCGCTGGTAGTTTATTTCGGCATTGAGTATCGGCAAATCCAATCGACTTCCATTATCCGTAATTAGCACTCGATTGGCCTCTGTGTGAGAGGAGAGGCGCAAGACATATTTCAACTGCGGATCAAGCTTCGTGAATCTAAATTTCCCAACCTCGTTTGTGTAGGCTATAGCAACCGCTTCCCCTGCTGCATTGAGAATCGTTATGGGCTCTCCTCGCCCAACATCTCCTAGGCTCTCCTCATAGAGTTGCCCTTCGATACTAAGTTTCAAAAGACTCTCGTCTTTCACAAGCATTGATTCTGATGCAGAGAACTTGAAGGGAAGTAGCTCCAGCCAAGCAAAACCCTTTGCATTGAAGCGCACCTCGGTGAGACGATTTCCCTTGGCATCGTCTACGACTAGCAAACAATTTCCCAGTTCACCGTTTGCAGCTATAGCCTGAAAGGAATAGGTTTGATTGATGCGTAATGCGCTAATGTCGATTCCACCGTCTTGGTCTGTTATCGCGGACTGAATGACCTCACCCGTGCCATTTCGAACTGTGATAGAGACGCCTGCCAACAACATTCCTTCGCATTCAAGTCTCGCTTGCATCGTATGTTTCTCCTCTTCTCGTATTGCTCTCTGAATGAGAAACAAATCATCGCCACCCCTGCCGCCTATGCGGTTCGATGTGAGTATAGCCTTCTCATCGCTCAGAAAAAGCAGGCACACATCGTCACCAGCACTATTGATGGGAGCACCTTCCGCAATGCATGTCTTCCATTGATTTGTACCGAGCGCTCTTCGAATATCATAGCCTCCCCAAGTGTCTGTTGCATTGGTAGCATAATAAATATCGTTGCCATGAAAGGTGGGGAAAATCTCATTATTTGGTGTGTTTACTCCCAGCCCCAGATTGGCAGGCTCACTCCATCCGAATGGTGTTTTCATAACATACCAAACATCCATAGCGCCTTGTCCGCCTGCGCAATTGCTGGTATAAATCAACATTTGCAACCAGGGCACATAATGCGGGTGGCAATAATCTGCTCCACCAACTACAAATGAGAGTAGCACCGGCTCTTGCCACCTTCGGCCATTCCACTGACTGCTAAAAATCTTCAGACGATTGCTCGCCGACCCCCTAAAATTAGCAGTGGTGCTGAAATACAAAACAGAGTCCAAGGGGTTATAAGACACAGGTCCGATATCGTGCAGTGTTGCCAGGAAGTAAGGCTCTGGTTTGCTCCAGCGGGAAAAATCTGATCCTCTCTGCCATGCAACCAACTCAAATCGGGGCTTCTGGTTCCATTGGTAATCGCTAATCAAGTCGGGCGGTTGCGCTGTCATTACCACCAATTGATCATCGAGCAACATACACGCAACCTCATCGAGATCTGAATTAAGATCGAACAAAGGCTTAATGGTGAATTCACTTTGAGCTTCGCTCAACAGAGCAAAGAGGATACAAGCAACTAGCAAAAGAGCTTTCATAATCAGAAGTAGCGCACCGCCCCTGGGGCGCGTTTTTGTAGAGTGTAACCTAAAAACAATTCGGCCGAGCTTTGATTGCGATTGATAACCCGACCCAAGGTATTGTCGTAACTCAATCCAACGCGTAGGAGTTCGTTTACCATCCATGCGCCGTGCACTTGCCATGCCGATTCAAAGCGATACCCACCACCGAACCAGCATTTGTTTCGGTACAGATACTGCGCGTTTACTTCGGCCTGCCAGATATTTCCCTCGCTAAACTTCCATTGTGTTGAGATTTCCAACAAGTCTGTTTCACTTACAGGATGTATATAGCCCGCCACAGCATTCATGTTATAGTACAGCCTGGCAAGTGAGCTCGAGGTAGAGCGCATGGCGGCTCCATTCAATGAGTTCGCCTCTATTCCGGCAAAAAATCTAGTTGATGTATACATCACAGCAGCGCCCAATTGCGGCGCGAGATGGGCATCATTCATCTGCAATAGTTGCGCATCGTTGAGGTCGGAGGCCTGTAGTTCATTTCGGTCCCAGTATTGGCGAAGCATTCCACCAGTGATCGCAAGCGACAACCGTGCGTTGTGTAATTTCAACTTGTATGCAGCCGACAACTTCGCAGATTGTTGTCGGCGTGCACCGATACGGTCTGAAACTATGCGTATGCCAGCGCCCAGATGATTGCGCAGGAGCGGAGTGTGCAGCGTAAGTTGATCCGTGGCCGGTGCTCCTTCCATGCCGATCCATTGTGAGCGATGGCGCAGAGATGCACTCAAGGTTTGGTGGTCACCGGCGTAGGCGCTATTGGCATCAAACAAGTTGAACTGGTATTGGGTGTAGGACCATTCCTGTTGAGCCAAAACACACTGTGAGCCAAGCACAACAGCGACGAGGACGAACACCGTCAGCGCTGTACTCTTTAATGCTATTTTCTGTGCACACTGCATCATCGTAACAACTCGATATATCCTGTGTAATCGGCTTTACCCACCTTGAGCACATAGAAGTAAGTGCCATTAGGCAATGGAGCGCCCTCTCGCGTTTGACCTTTCCAGCACACATCATCGTTGTTGTAATTGACACCATGCCAAACCTCGCCGCCCCAACGATTTGCAATGGTCAGTTCATTCACTGCATACAATGGCGAACGAATATTTTCGATCACCCACTCGTCGTTATCGCCATCGCCATTTGGCGAACAATAATTGAAAAATTCCAGACCACACGGTTCAGAGAAAACATCGAGTAATTGGAAATCATAGACCTTTTCAAAAACACAGCCGGTGCTTGTCTCTACGCGTAAAACGTTCAAGGTGGAAGCTAGACGTGTTACGCTATCGCACAGGACATTATTCCAATAGATAAAAATCGAGTCCGCATCGCTGCATCCGAACACCTGACTGATTTCAGTGCGAAATGTTTGACTGCATTCATCGCGTATTATGGAAAGGTTGACATACAAGTTCTGCGCTCCCTCCGTTTGCTCGAAACCCGAGGTGAATATGGTTGTTGCATTCGTCATTGTTCCAAAGTCGATTTGACCCGCAGTTGAATGAATGCACAATTCATCGCAAGCCTGCAAAGAGAAGCACGAGAGCGTTTGCCGTGCCAGCACCATTTGCCCGAAGGACACACTGGAGACAACGATCAAGACCAAACAAAGCAGCGCCCTATTCATGGTAATGATCTAGGATATACCAGCCCAAGCCATCGCTGATAATAGTGAGGTATTCTGCCTGTGTGCTGTCCATGGAGTAGTTCACCATACCGTCTATCAATTCACCAGCAAACGGGGCCACAGTGACATCGTTCGCGGTAAGGGCACCTTGAAAAAACTTTCTTAATTTGTAGGTTCGGCCTGGGCAAGAAGAGGCAGGCATCAATTGCAGGGTAATATCACCTGCCCCGACATCGCAAATCAATACCGAGTTGTTCGATAGTTGAGCATCGGTGTTCAAATTGTATGTTCCAGTATTAATCTTACTCACAGCAACTGCCATCGAACCATTCACCTGCAGCGTACTTTGTGGGTTTTGGGTGTTGACCCCCACCGACTGATCAACAGTAAATACAGCGTTCGAATTTTCAGACCAGGTAGCGTATGCGACAGAAGATAAATTCACCATACTGGCATGATCGGCTTCTTGTATGGTCAACAAATGTTCGGCGCTTAAAAACGACTGACTGATTACTTCATCGTCGGTATTTTCAGTGAATACGCCTGATAAATCAACGGCTCGTGTAACGCCTTGTTCAGTGATGACTAAAGATGTTCCATCGATGGTGAACTCCTCGATCAACTCGTTTTGCACATCACCATCTGTTTCATTCAAAACCGTTCCGGCCGTGCTGGAATAATACGAGTAGGGCACAGCCAAGATTTGAGAAATACCGACCACTTGTGGCGGGCTTCCTGGCTGGCCGGCGCTCACCTCCAAAAAATACTCGTCGGACTGCCAGGCGATCTCTCCCAAAGAATTAAACACCCCCTGCCCAGTGGGTACACCATTTCCGATGAGGGTGCTAAACAATCCAAATTGATCAGTTTGTAGGAGGTTATGATTTTCGGAATAGACCACCTCACCCTGGGCCGATGCACGGTGTATGGAAAAATTCACCGACACACTTTGACTCACCAATTCATTGCCTTGATTATCGCGCACAACTGCTTGGTAGGAAATTTTTCCGGGAGCGGTTTGCGACTGCGCCGCAGTGGACACACACGCGAGGAACACGGCAAGTAACACTCTATTCATGGGTTTCTCGAGCTAAGTAATTTGTTGCAACTTAGATCTCTAACCTGAGCAGAATGCACTACCTCAGCATCAACTATTAACCAACGAAAGTGAACATCTAAAGCATAGGATGCTATCAGCACCCATTATTGACGAGCCAGCCAATGCTGGGCTACCACCTCCAATTCGTCGAACCACTCTTGGCCAAACCTACGAATCAGCGGCTCCTTGAGGAATCGATACACGGGTACTTTCAGCGCTTTTCCGCAGGCGCAGGCAGGTTCACACACTTGCCAGCGGTGGTAATTTACAGCGACATATTCCGGGAGGTTGGCCAAACGAACAGGATACAAATGGCATGAAATGGGTTTCTTCCAGTTGGTAGCACCCGCATTATAGGCCTGTTCCAATGCGCATTTCGCCACCCCATTCTGGTCGAAATTTACAAATACACATTCCCCATGATCTCCCACAAGCGATGTCACAAATTCACCATCATAATCGACCACATAGGGTCCTTTTTCCGCCATGGCGAGAATACCCTCGGGGCGCATAAATGGCAATACAGCATCGATATTTTCATCGATGCGCAACAACTCATCTGCCTCGAGCGGAGCTCCACTCTCTCCCTCGATACAACAAGCACCCTTGCAGGCGGCGAGGTCACAGACAAATTGCTCATCGAACAGATCCTCGCTAACGAG
>CAMBPD010000075.1 GCA_945869405.1 Chryseobacterium gleum
CGAAGAAGAGTTGAGCAACGACGAAATTCAACGAAGTATTGAAGCCCTGGGGCCCTTCGACCCACGCTTGGACCTTTCACGCTATACGTTTCCTCCAATCGACCTATTGAAACCACATGGCGGACAAGGACCACAAATTGACAAAGAAGAATTAGAGGAAAACAAAAACAAGATTGTAGAAACACTCAACCACTACAAGATTGAGATTGCAAAGATCAAAGCGAGTATCGGACCAACGGTAACGCTGTATGAGATAATTCCGGCACCTGGAGTTCGCATAAGTAAAATAAAAAATTTAGAGGATGACATTGCGCTCAGCTTAGCGGCACTGGGCATACGCATCATAGCTCCCATACCGGGCAAAGGAACCATTGGCATCGAAGTTCCCAATTCGAAGCCCGATGTGGTGAGTATGCGCTCCCTTATCAACTCTGAGAAATTCCAAAACGCCGAAATGGAATTGCCAATCGTTTTGGGCAAAACCATCTCCAACGAAAACTTTGTGGTTGATTTGGCAAAGATGCCTCACTTGCTCATGGCTGGTGCCACCGGGCAGGGTAAATCCGTTGGGCTCAACGCCATTTTGGTGTCATTACTCTACAAAAAGCATCCTGCGGAAATCAAGTTTGTGCTTGTCGATCCCAAAAAAGTAGAGCTCACTTTATTCAACAAAATAGAAAGGCACTTTCTTGCAAAGCTGCCCAATGAGGCCGATGCCATCATAACCGATGTGCAGAAGGTTGTGCGCACCCTGCAGTCGCTGTGCATCGAGATGGACAATCGCTATGAGCTCCTAAAAACAGCCGGGTGTCGCAACATCAAAGAGTACAATGGAAAATTCGTTGCTCGCCGACTCAACCCTGAAAACGGCCATCGCTTTCTTCCCTACATCGTGCTTGTGGTGGATGAGTTCGCCGATTTGATCATGACCGCAGGACGTGAAGTGGAAACGCCCATTGCACGTTTGGCCCAATTGGCACGAGCAATCGGTATTCACCTCATCATTGCCACGCAGCGTCCATCGGTAAACATCATCACGGGAACAATCAAAGCCAACTTCCCTGCACGTATTGCCTTTAGAGTAACCTCTAAAATTGATTCGCGCACCATCCTCGACACAGGAGGGGCCGAACAGCTCATTGGCCGCGGTGATATGCTGTATTCAAATGGCAACGACCTCATTCGTTTGCAATGCGGGTTCGTTGACACTCCCGAGGTTGAAGAGATAACCGACTACATTGGAAACCAACAAGCCTACCCAACCGCCTGTCTTCTTCCAGATGTAGTGGATGAAAATCAATTAGAAATGGGTAATTTTGACGCCAGTGATCGCGACGAGTTATTCGAAGACGCTGCCCGAATTGTAGTTATGACTCAACAGGGAAGCGCCTCATTGTTGCAGAGAAAATTAAAACTGGGATACAATCGCGCCGGGCGACTAGTCGACCAGTTGGAAGCCGCAGGTATAATTGGCCCTTTCGAAGGGAGCAAAGCCCGTAAGGTTTTATTTGCCGATGAAATTTCTTTGGACCAATTCTTGAAATCGCGCAATCAGAACGATTAATTTTTATTCAATGAAACAACTTTTTCTCCTTTCGCTAGCCTTCGTAATTGCTAGCTCTACTGCTCTTCAGGCCCAGACCTCGAAAGACATTCTTGACAAGCTCTCCGCTAAAGCCAAGACCTTTAAAACAATCACTGCAGAATTTGCATACACCCTCAACAACCCCAAAACCTCCACCAATCAAACACTCAACGGCAACGTCAAGGTGAAGGGGTCGAAGTACTACGTATCGATGAGCAACTACCAGATTTGGTGCGATGGCAAAACCGTATGGAATTACAACAAAGAAAACAATGAGGTGACCATAGACAACCTAGCCGATGTCAAAGACGGCGGTTTCGACCCCTCTGAAATGTTTACTATCTGGGAAAAGAACTTCAAGCATGAAATGAAAAATGCTAATGCGACGGTAGATGGCGCGAATTGCTACCAAATTGCCCTATACCCTACCGACGCAAAGAGCAAAGCCTATCACACCGTGATGCTCAACATCGATAAAGCAAAAATGGAAGTGACCAAGGTGGAAATAAAAACGAGAGAAAACGCTACGATGACCTACAAGGTAAAGAATTTCAAGACCGCAACTGAATTAGGAGATGGCGAATTCCTTTTCAACAAGGCTAAGTTTCCGGGCGTCCAGGAAATAGACAACCGTATTTAATCGAAAAGACAGTAACGAAAAGGGCCCCTCGGGGCCCTTTTTAGTTTCGTTCTGAGTTCATTCGGCACTCAACCAATTGATGCCTTTGCGCAACCTTTCAAGTGTTTGAAACTCGGCAGAACCCGCTAGTGGCTTGTGGTTGTATATCCAAGAGGCATGCTCAGGCAAACTCATAAGTATAGACTCAATTCTACCACCCGTCTCCAAACCGAAGCGTGTTCCGCGGTCGTACACGAGATTAAACTCCACATACCTACCCCGACGTATAAGTTGCCAATCTTTGTTTTCCTTTTGAATCTGTAACAGCTTGTTCGCCGCAACAATTGGTCGGTAGGCCTTCAGAAATGTTCGCCCCACTGCAGCCACAAACTGAAACAACTGATCCTTGCTCTTGCCATTTTCGGGGCGGAGATAGTCGAAAAAAATCCCGCCTATACCTCGCGTCTCATTGCGATGAGGAATGAAAAAATAATCATCGGCCCAAGGCTTGAAACGTGCATAATACTCGCCATCATGCACGTCGCACACTTCCTTCAAACACCTATGAAAATAGCTCGCTTGTGCGTTGTCTACATAGATGGGTGTAAGATCTATTCCACCGCCAAACCAACAATCGCCCGCATCGGTCTCAAAATAACGAATGTTCATGTGAATGATAGGAACCAAGGGCGAATGCGGATGGATAACGATGCTCACGCCAGACGCAAAAAACTGAGTTGCATGTGGGCTTACCTTATCCTTCATAAAAGAAGGAAGGTTTCCTTCAACGGCACTGAAATTCACACCACCCTTTTCGAACACTCTTCCATTCGAAATCACTCGTGTACGTCCGCCACCACCAGACTCGTGCGACCAGGCATCTTCCTGAAACACGGCACCACCGTCTTCCTCTTCCAAGCCGCGGCATATCTCGTCTTGGATGCTTCGAAACTCTTCAGCCACCTGATACTTGTCTACCATAATGTTGGAATTAACATCTTCAAGATTAACCTATCTGAAGGCCTCCGTTTGTCATAAAATTGAAATCAATTCACGCTGGTCAGCCTATATTCATCGGTGCGGATGATGTGAATGTATACGTTCTCCAAACCACTGCCCTCACCCGATCTGAAAAAGTCGAAGGAAGTTCCGATAGTCAATACCTTGTTCTGCGACAATTGCTTAGTGAACCCCTTTCCATAGTTGTGTAGGGCAGATCCGAAATAAAAAGTCACATCATAGCCCGTATAGGAGAAATCTATGGGTTCAATTCTGAATTTTCTTCGGTAATTCTCCTGCCAACGACGAACACGTTCATCCTCGCCGTTCGGGAATACTTGCTTGGGAAAACTTACATGATATCGGTTGCGCATATCCGTATTAATGGCCTCCATATCATCCCACGATTCAGTACCTATGACGTCTACATCACTACGTGAACCCAATGCCTTGAATACAGCAGCAATAATCTTCTTGTCATTCGTGGGAACAGCAACTAAGCATTTCCCGGCAGGCAGCATTCCAGCTATTTTCAAAGTTGACAGATCATTGCACACGATCACCTTTCGCAAACTATCCTGGGTAAGCTTGAGCCATTCTTCTTTGAAAGACTCAACTAATTTTCTATCGTCGAGAATCTTTGAGTCGATAAGCACAACATTTTCCTTGGGAAAGTTGTCATGGGCATAACGTGCAATCGTCATCCACTGCGTGACAGAGCCGGCAACAGATTTACTCAGTGCAGGAGCATTCAGTAGGATACGGTTGGGCTGCTGAACAGGAACAACCATATGTGCGCCATTTGCTGTGCACCATGCGGCCACTTCGGGTATCAGATCTTTGAACAACGGGCCAATAACCAAATCCACACCCTGCATTTCTTTTTTCTTCAATACTGAATGAATGGCAGCCTTATCGTCGAGCACATCGAAAATGCGGATGCGCGCGTGCATGCCGTGTGCCTCCAATGAATCGGCGGCAGCTAAAACTCCTCTGTACAGGTGTATAGCGGCTTCTCGCAACCTGACGTCTCGTGCTATAAGTGTATCCTTGGTGGTGGCGTAAAATGGAAGCATTACCGCAATGTCATATTCTTCGCTTAGGCCATTGTCGATGTCAGAATTTGGGGCTGCTGGCGCTGGCTGCGAATTGGGCACCACGATTGAATCACCTGTTATTAGACCTGCCGGCATTCCATTGTTCAGGGCTTTCAATTCCTCAACGGTAATGCCATAGCTTCTCGCAATTGCGAAGAAGGTATCTCCCGCTTTTACGAGATAATTTCCTAGTGCTTGTTGGTTTGTTTCCTTTACTCGGACACGCAATTTTCGACCTACACTTAATC
The DNA here is from genome assembly GCA_945869405.1 of Chryseobacterium gleum. GTDB lineage: Bacteria > Bacteroidota > Bacteroidia > Flavobacteriales_D > Sanyastnellaceae > JAIBBG01. The sequence goes on from CAMBPD010000075.1 coordinate 4,549, forward strand.
CTATCTCGGCTCCAGGATTATCAGACACCAACTGATCCACACTCAGGTTATATTTCTTGGAAATGGAATACAGCGTTTGCCCTGCCTCAACGGTATGTTCCGTAAAGCCCGAAGTTGGGGCGACAGGTTGAGCCCGCATGAGGGCGCAAAAGGAGATTATTAAAACGACAAGGAAAAATCGCATGCAAAGGGCTGAACAAGATTTGTGCAAATATCGTAAAAGCCGTGCATGCGGGTTACTATTCCCATTCGATGGTTGCCGGCGGTTTAGAACTAATGTCGTACACTACCCTATTGACGCCCTTCACCCGATTAATAATATCATTCGAAACCTTGGCCAAAAAATCATGAGGCAGTCGAGACCAGTCTGCTGTCATGCCATCGGTGCTTGTAACAGCACGCAAAGCCACTGTGCGCTCATACGTTCGCTCATCACCCATAACACCGACACTGTATACGGGTAAAAGGATAGCGCCGGCCTGCCATACTTCATTGTAAAGACCACTCTCTTTGAGCGCCTGTATCCAAACATGGTCAGCCTCTTGAAGAAGCTGAACCTTTTCACGGGTGATGTCGCCAAGGATACGTATGCCCAGCCCAGGGCCGGGAAAAGGATGCCTTTCCAAGATAAAAGATGGAATGTCGAGGGCCTTGCCAACGCGCCTTACTTCATCTTTGAACAACAACCGCAAAGGCTCAACCACCTGCAACTTCATATACTCAGGCAATCCACCAACGTTGTGATGGCTTTTGATGGTTTGCGAGGGACCACCAGAATGAGAAACCGATTCTATCACATCCGGGTAAATTGTTCCCTGTCCCAGCCAACGCGCGTCGGTATGCTTCTTTGACTGTTGGTCGAACACTTCGATGAACGCCTTACCGATTGCCTTTCGCTTTTTTTCCGGATCTTCAACACCGGCCAGCGCATCATAAAAACGTTCAGCGGCATTAACCCCTGTAACATTCAGCCCCAAGCCTTTATAGCTATCGAGCACCTCCTGGTATTCATTTTTACGCAGCAATCCGTTGTCGACGAAAATGCAATGCAGGTTATTCCCTATTGCACGTTGCACGAGAACTGCCGCCACTGTTGAATCTACGCCACCGCTCAAGCCCATGATAACCACATCATTTCCAATCTTTGCCTTCAATTCAGCAACAGTCTCATCCACGAAAGACAAAGGAGTCCAATCTTGGGCGCAACCGCAAATACCTACTACAAAGTTGCGCAGCAACTGAGTGCCGTCGATGCTATGGAATACCTCTGGATGAAACTGAACGCCATACGCTTTGATATCAGTTCTCTCATAGCCCGCTACAGTTACATCGGCAGTGGAACAGATGACGCGGGTGTTCTCACCCGCTTGAACTATGGTATCTCCATGAGACATCCAAACTTGCGAATCGCTGGGTATACCCTTCATCAACTCAGAATCTGCTGCGTGCGCCACCAAGTGTGCACGACCGTACTCCCGGTGTGTTGATCGAACGACCTCTCCTGCATTTAGCTTCGCCAAGATTTGTGCGCCATAACATATTCCAAGCACCGGAAAGCGTCCAAGCATGGCACTTAAATCGGGCATTGGAGCCCCCTCCTGATGCACAGAAAAAGGGCTACCTGAAAGGATTACGCCACTGGTAGTTTCATCGAGTGTAGGGATTTTGTTCCACGGGTGTATTTCACAATAAATATTGAGCTCACGCACTCTTCTAGCGATGAGTTGTGTAACCTGTGAACCAAAATCAAGGATAATTATGGACTGATGCATTGCGCGAAATTACTGAAGCAACTTCGGGCTTCGCCTCACTATGGAAAGGTTGTGAAGAAATTAAACTCCACAAAATCAAACATCCATTAAATCTCTGCACCTTCGACCCATGTTTGAACAGTTAAAGAATAAGCAAATAAAGTTAGCCTCAAAAAGTCCACGCCGCCAGCAGCTACTTGAAGGATTAGGTCTTGCCTTCGACGTTTGGTCGAAAGATGTAAGCGAAGATTACCCTGAACATTTGGAACGCGAGGCCATTCCGGTTTACCTGGCATCCAAGAAAGCGGAAGCGTATCGTGAAGACCTTCAAGACGCAGACATACTCATAACAGCCGACACTATCGTTTGGGTAGAAGGTAGAGTGTTGAACAAGCCAGCAAACCGCGACGAAGCAATTTCCATGATTGAGTTACTGAACGGTAAAATGCACGAGGTATATACCGGCGTTTCTATACTCTCCAAGGATCGCGCTGTAAGCCTTTGGGATTGTACACGCGTGCATTTCTCCACACTTACCCCAGAGGAAATCGCCTATTACGTGGATCACTTCGCGCCTTATGACAAGGCCGGGTCGTATGGGGCCCAAGACTGGATTGGGTTAGTAGGCATTGACAAACTTGAAGGGTCGTACTTCAACGTTATGGGTCTTCCCGTGCACAAAGTGTATCAGGAACTAAAACAATTTTAGTGGAAAATAAGCCGCAGCCCCGCGGTATGGCGCTGTAGACGGTTAATTGAATATGTGCGATAATCGGTGCCCTGTTCGATAAGATTGAACCAACCGTGCGAGTAATAAAACTCTATGCGCATCACGCTTTTGTCGTTTCCAATGGGATACCCTACGAAGACATCTGTATTCAGGTTGGATGCACGCAGCACAGGCTGTGCATCGGTGAGAGGCACTACAGCCAGCACCGGGCGTATACTCAACCCAAACTCAGGTTTCGCAGGTGGCCGCGGGAAAGACTTTGTGCGGTAGGCCGAGTAAATCCAAGAGAGCGGTAGCTCCACCGTCATGGGGTAAATACGCTGTACTGCTTTGTAGCTATTTTGAGTTTGATAGCTAATGGTAGCAGGTATGAAAGCCGCCTCAATTGCCGGCCGAATGATTGATTTCTTTCCTGCGTAGAAATTGTAACAAAACCCCGCAAACAATCCGGGGGAATTTTTCAAGTCGGGCTGGCCTTCATAAGCACCCACAACGTATGGCCTTGCCTCTAGCTGGATGAGTGAATAGGCACAGCCTGTATAAAGTCCTAGGTCTTTCGAGGCACGCACACCAGAGCTATCCGTGTCCGCTGCTGCCATGATCAGTGTTGAGCAACAAGACAAGGCAATCAAGCAAAGAGAGCGTAGCATCATACCCCCTTGGTTATTCAACCACGAAATCTTTATCGTTGAGCTTCGGGTTGATGCGCATTTCGGTGAAGCTAAAGTCCATCGATTGCGGACCTGCCGATTGTGTGAACTTCGTAGGATATTTCAGAGTACGCAATGCCTTGCCATCAGCCACAGTAGCTGTGCCATACTCGGTGTATCTCGTTTGGGCCAGCACAGCCTCTTCGCCTTCACCTTGCATAGAGGTTGACATCATTTTCAAGCCGGTTTTTACACTGTAATAATCCGTTGAAACATCGCCCGTCGACTTGGTTAATTCTACGATATACGCCTCCTCTTCATCCACCTTGCCCATGCCCTTCAAGACAGCCTTCGCGCCATACTTCTCGTAATTGGCTTCTACCATCATATCAATCTGCATTTTAAAGTCAACAATTTCGTCGGCTTCCATCGGTTTCTTCGCACCCATTTGCACACTGACTCCCTTCGTTCCGTCGAACACTTGCTTCATCATTTCATTGCCATTCATCGAAATGACATTCACCAACTTCGTGTTGTCTTTCACTTTCATATTAACCGCTAGTGCCATTGGTCCCACTTTCATTTCGCCCACCTGCTCATACGATTTCACCAAAGCAAAAACCTCTTTACCCCCGATAGCTCCTATATATGCGTCGAGAACTGTTTGAACGGTGACTCCCTCTGGCGCCGCCTTCATGTCGGAATATGGCGTGCCGTCGGCATTGAGAATCTCGACCTTTCCCGACGCAGCAAACATGGCAAGCTTGTCGGCCACTTCCCGGTTTCCTACAACAGTGATGTATGCGTTAGAAGGGCGAAGCGTGCGCTTGGCCATGGCCAATACATCTGCCGTTGTTACTGCATTTAGCTTTACCAAATAGGTTTCATAAAAATCTTTAGGCAGTTTGTACTTCTCGATGTTCAAGGCAAAATTGGCAATCGTCTGAGGGCGTTCGAGTGAACGCGCGAAACTTCCTGTCATGATGTTCTTCACTATTTGCAGTGTGCTGTCGGCCACCGGCTCATTCACTAAGCGTTGCATCTCGTAGAGTATTTCAGTTAACGCGCTATCCGTTACCGCATTCCGAACGCTTGCTCCAGCGCTGAACGAACCGATTACATCATCAGGGGAAATGCTAGAGTAAGCGCCATAGGTGTAGGCCTTGTCTTCACGTAAGTTCTGCATGAGGCGAGTTTGAAATCCACTTCCACCTAACACATTATTTAGCACGCTAGCTACTATTGCGTCTTGCGTTCCAGGGCGCAAATCGACGGGGTAGGTCACATCAATAACACTTTGCACAGCACCCGCCAATGGCACAAATGCAACTACATTGCCTTGTGGTTCTAGCGGAGTTGTGTAGGTGAGTTCGCGCACTTTCTTCTGTTCCCAGCCACCGAAATGTTTTGTTGCCTGCTTCTGCGCCTCTTCAAAAGTGATGTCGCCCACCACTACGAGATAGGCCACATTTGGACGATAGAAGTCATGATAGTAGTTATACAAATCATCGGTTGTAATTGCCTTCAATGAAGCCTCTGTCATAGTTTCACCGTACGGGTGATTTGAACCAAACTTCATCACGTTACCGATTTTGTCGGACATAGAGTTTGGATCTGTCTTTTCGTTGGCCAAATTCGATAACTGCTGCTTTCTGCTTTTCTCTAGTTCCTCGGAAGGAAAAGTTGGATTGAGCACCACGTCGGCCATAAGCATTAGAAACTCCTCTGAGTGCTTTGCCAAACAGCTGCCAAAAACTCCACCCGAAGCAGTGGCCAGAGATGCCCCCATGAAATCAACGGATTCATCGATTTGAGTCTTTGAGCGTGTGCGGGTTCCCGCCTTCATCAAATCGCCGCTGAGCATTGAAAACCCGGCGCGGTCACCTTCAAACAAAGGATCGAAATCGAGGTTGATTGTGTAGGAAACTCGAGGTAGTTTATGGTTCTCCACAACAACCAACTTGAGGCCATTGGGAAGAGTTGCCATTTGGTACTGTCCGATCTGGATTTTCGGTGCAGGACCAGCAACGGGCACCACAGCACGATCAAGCGGGCGAGAAGAATGGCATGCAACGATCGCCAATGCGAGAATAACTTGTATAGTGAGGAAGAACTTTTTCATCGTTCGTAGATTCTAAATTGTGAAAGGATTTGTCGAAATTATTTTTCTGCGAGTTTGGGATCATTCATGAAGTAGAGCACCACACGGTTATCAGGTGTATAATACTTCTTTGCGGCATTCATCAAATCTTGTTTCGACAGTGAATAATACTTTTCGATTTCGGTATTGATCAAGTTTGCATCGCCAAAATACATGTGGTAATTGGCCAAGCTTTCTGCAATACCTGCCACAGAACTGTTACGCGACACGAAATCGTTTTCAATCTGATTGCGCAACTTCTGAAACTCATTGTCCGTGACCAACTCAGTTTTCACTCGGTCGAACTCGGCATTCATAGCGTCTTCTACTTTCATAGCGTCTACTCCCATGTTGGCTAAGCTGTAGGCCATGGTTAACCCCGGATGTTCCGTGTTGTAAGTGAACGCCCCCGAGTAGAGCGCCACCTGCTTTTCTTCGACCAACGATTTATTGAGCCTCGAACTCTCTCCTTGCGAAAGCACCTGGTTGAGCATGTCAATGGCATAATATTCCGAAGTGCCCTGCGCTGGTATGTGGTAGGCTTGCACCACCATTGGGAGTTGATCTTTACCCCAAATGGTGTCGCGTACTTCGCCTTTATTGAGTGGCTCCACTTGCATCGGACGGGGCACATCTGCCACTCCACGAGGAACACTATCGAAATACTTGGCGATTAGTTTTTTGGTTTCTGCTATGTTGATGTCGCCTGCGATGCTAAGCACAGCATTGTTCGGAACGTAAAATGTTTTGTAGAAATTCTTAAAGTCATCTTCTTTCGCTGCATTTAAATCTTCCATGCTACCAATGGGTGCCCAGCTGTAGGGATGCACATCAAAGGCGTGATCCAACGTTTCCTGAAAAAGGGTGCCGTAGGGCTGATTGTCCACACGCTGACGTTTTTCCTCTTTCACAACTTCGCGTTGCGTCTCTATGCCAACCATTTCCACCTTGGCATGCAGCATTCGCTCACTTTCGAGCCACAAGCCCAACTCCAATTGATTGCTCGGCAACAGTTCGTAATAAAACGTCCTATCCTGTGAGGTGTTGGCATTGAGCGCACCACCGGCATTTTCAACAAACTTCGAATACTGTCCGCGACCGATATTCTCAGAACCTTCGAAAAGCAGGTGTTCAAAAAAGTGAGCCATGCCCGAGCGTCCCACGGTCTCGTTCTTCGAGCCTACGTGATACATCACGGTAACAGCAGTGATTGGAGTGCTGTGATCTTCGTGAAGTATGACATGCAATCCGTTATCGAGGGTATACTCTTCAAAGCGAATATTCTGAGCTTGTGTCGAAGACGAAACGGCAACGACAGCGAAAAGAGGAAGACAAAACTTAAATTTCATGTTGAAATAATTGTGGGCACGAAATTAAGTAAAACAAGATCGAAACATTCGCAAGTTGATGAATCGTTGATTAGTTGACAAGTGGGGAACTAAGCTCTCAAAGTCAAGAATAAGCGATCCCGTTCTACCTTGCGCAATCAATATGTATTTATGAGCATTCTTGACACTTCCCGAAAAATAACATGCAACGAAACGGTGGCCTTTGTGCAATCAGGGCAGCACCTATTTGTTTCCGAAGAAGCTAAAGCCGCTTTACTACGAGTGCGCACGTATCTAGACGATAAATCTCAGCGATTGAACGTTCCCATATATGGCGTCAATACGGGTTTTGGCTCGCTATGCAACACCGTCATTGCCCACGAAGACTTAAGCACACTTCAGAAAAACCTTCTACTTTCTCATGCCTGTGGAATGGGCGAGGAAGTGCCAACCGTCATTGTGAAGCTCATGCTTCTGCTTAAAATCAGAGGCGTGTTGTATGGACACAGTGGTGTGCAGCCGGCAACTGTTGAGCTCTTGGCCGCTCTCTACAACAACGACATACTGCCAGTGGTGTACACACAAGGCTCATTGGGTGCGAGTGGCGATTTAGCCCCGCTCTCTCATTTGTGCCTTCCACTTATCGGGTATGGCGAGGTTTATTTCCAGGGGAAAAAAATGAACTCCACAGAGGCATTGGCAGCCTGTGGATTGAGCCCGATTGAACTACGCAGTAAGGAGGGCCTTGCGCTCATCAACGGCACTCAGTTTATGAGTGCCTACGCCACATGGTGTGTTTCTGAAGGAGAGCGATTGATGGAGCGGTCGCTTGCCATTGCTTCACTTTCTATCGATGCCTATGATGGGCGCATGGATCCCTATCACCCGTTGGTTCACTCCATTCGCGCACATGCGGGTCAGCAGTACGTGGCAAGTCGCATTCTCGCTATGCTCGAGGGTAGTGCCATCGCCATGCAAGCCAAGACACATGTGCAAGACCCGTATAGCTTCCGGTGCATACCTCAGGTGTTGGGGGCGAGTTTCGATGCACTGGCTTATGTTCGAAACGTCACCGAAATCGAACTCAATTCTGTGACCGATAATCCACTGATTTTTATGGAAAGCGACCAAGTCATTTCGGGTGGAAATTTTCATGGTCAACCGCTGGCGCTGGCCCTTGACTTCATGGCCATAGCCTTGGCTGAAGTAGGAAGTATTTCGGAACGCCGAACGTACAAACTTATCGGAGGCCAACGGGGACTGCCTGCGTATTTAGCACCAGAGCCGGGGCTAAACAGCGGCTACATGATACCGCAATACACAGCCGCTAGCATTGTATCGCAGAACAAGCAACTCTGCACACCCGCAAGTGTAGATAGTATTGACAGCAGTAATGGTCAAGAAGACCATGTGAGCATGGGAGCCAACGCGGCAACAAAGTGTGCGTGTGTATTGGAAAACCTACGGAAAATAATTGCGATTGAATGGCTTACTGCAGCGCAGGCACTTGATTTGAAGCGACCACAAACCAGCTCTCCAATAGTTGAGTCGTTGCACGCTGAACTGCGTCAAACGTTTGCCTTTCACTCGGAAGATGTTTATCAATCGGAACGCATGCAACAAGCGACCAGGATGGTTTGAGAAACTTATTTCC
>CAMBPD010000076.1 GCA_945869405.1 Chryseobacterium gleum
AGCATTATCCGTGCAATACCCCAAGGGTGGAATGAATGCTTCCCACCCACGTTTATCGCATCGTTCCTCAAGCTTTTTGCGCAACACAGAATTGGCTGATACACCTCCGGCAAGTGCCAGTTGCTTTACGTTGTACTGCAGCGCAGCCGCTTCAAACTTTGAAAGAAGATATTCTGTTACGACATGCTGATAGGAAGCACAGATGTGCGGAAGCTCACGAGAAATAAACTCGGAATCTTCCGCTTGTTTGTCGCGCAGGAAATACAACAAATTTGTTTTTAGGCCACTGAAACTATAGTTGAAACCCTCTATTCGAGGAGTTGTAAACGTATACTTCAAAGCGTCGCCCTCTTTCGCGATGCGATCTACATGAGGACCACCCGGGTAGGGCAACCCCATAACTTTTGCCGCCTTATCGAGCGCCTCACCCGCTGCGTCGTCAATAGTTTCTCCCACAACCTGCATATCCAAAGAACTTCGAACAAGCACAATTTGGGTATGTCCGCCACTCACCGTTAAGCACATGAAGGGGAAATCAGGTACACGTTGCTGATCATCACTTCGAATAAAATGCGCCATGATGTGAGCTCGCATGTGGTGCACAGGTATGGTTGGCACACCAAGAGCGAGCGCCATACTTTTAGCAAACGACGAACCCACAAGCAACGCCCCCATGAGTCCGGGCCCTTGTGTGTAGGCTATGCCATGAAGCTCTGCGGCTTTTACGCCCGCCTCTAGCAACGCCTGCTGAACGACGGGCACAATGTTTTGCTGATGCGCCCTGCTGGCAAGTTCAGGCACTACACCCCCATACTTCTCATGCACCTTTTGAGTTGCGATAATGTTACTCAGCACACGATCATTGCTCAATACCGCGGCCGATGTCTCATCGCAACTTGATTCGATAGCCAACAAGATTACTCTTTCGCTCATCGGTTCAGACTTGTGTCGGCTCGCAACATTATCTCATCAAAACCTTCGGTAGATGCACTTTGTAATTGCTTATCGCGCTCATACAACATGAACGACTCTATGCGCGACTGCTCATTGGCCGAATAATAATCGGAAGCACGATCGAGTCCCATAATCATGAAGGCCTCGCTAAACACCTCGGCTTCAACTAGGGTAGGAGCCACCACAGACACGAACACCATTTCATTCTTTACGGGATAGCCGTAGGTAGGATCAATCATGCCTAGTTTTTCTTGCGAAGAACGCGCTGCATAGGCAGAGCGAGAAAGATGCACATACTTATCGGCGGTGTCGTATCCGATGCCCATGGGAACCGTATGGAGGGTGTCGACGATTGCTTCACCGCCGCAAATCACACTTCGACCATACTTGATTCGGAACTGATCTACTCCCCTATCCGTCAAAAATGCCGCTACCTGGTCGAGTGCTGTTGCGCCTGCCATCGTGCTAAAATCCAATTCTACACGTTCGTCTGCCTTGCGTATTTCAGAGCGCGAATAGGTGTAACCGTCAGACGTGAGCTCATTCAAATCAATTAGAACATTGCCCTTTGCAGAATGATCGAAGCCAATAAAGTTGAACAGTGAATCGAGGTTTGGCTCCAACTCTCCACGACTTTGAGTGACCAACCATGCCCGCTTCAGTGGCGCTGCGGTTGGATCATAATACTGCAATGTAATGCGATGCAAATCCTTTGCCCAGTCGTATACCAATCCAAAAGCTCGCGTACTATCTACAAAACTGAACATACTATCGCTACTCGAATAGGCATTGATTTGTGATAGCAAAGAAGACTTGTCGAGGGGGTTGAAGAGTGACTCGTAAAGCGCAACTATTGAGTCTATAGAAACTCTGTAGTTCACGGAGTCACCCACCACATCAATCGAATACGGCCTACCAAACAACACGCCTGTATAATCTCTGCCCACTAGCGCTGCGGGCTGGCTCTTCTGGGTGCACGATGGCACTATTGCCAACAGCAAACCAAGACCTATCATGACAAAAAATGTGCTGCGCATGCGTCAAATGTACACAGAAAGGACAGCCGTAATGTTGCTCAACGAAGCAGATTTCTGCTGAAACCAAGCAACACGCAGCGACCAAGAAAATGAATTTCGATTGAGTAAGAATTGATACTGTCTAAAACCTCCAAGCAATTGCGCTTTCAGCGCTCGTGGCCTGAACACGCTCCAACAGAAGCAAGTCCAACTGTTCGTCCAACTGTTTTTTAACCGAAATTAGGGCCATGCAAATGAGGATGCTGCTCGTGTTATTTTTTGCCTGGATGACGGAAGCATCAGGCAACAATGCAATCGAGAATAAATCGTACCGCAGCGAGGTGCACTCCATACGATGTTTCCCTGTAGGAAATCCATTAGGATACCCACTACTCGCCCTTGGCAGTGGCGAACAACTTGAGATACGCTTCGATGTATTTTCAGATGAATTCCAATCGCTGCGCTATGGTGTCATCCACTGTGCACACGATTGGGTGCCTTCAGAAATGGAGTCCAACCAATACATCCGTGGCTTCTCTTCCGACCAGATTTCTAACATAGAAAATAGCTTTAACACACTGTTCGACTTCATTCATTACCAGTTCAACTTTCCGACCGACATGAGCCAGCCGACAATTAGTGGCAACTACGCCTTGATTGTTTTTGAGGGAACCGACATGAACAATCGTGAAGCCTGGGTGCTCAGTCAGCGCATTGTGATGTATGAACTCCAAGCTACTATTCGCACCAAAGTGCACGCGAGTACCATTATCGCTGATCGCTACACGCACCAAGAAGTCGACTTCGATTTGGCTTACAAGGGGTTTGCCATCAATGACCCGATGAACGATATCCATGCACTGATTTTACAAAACTTCGACTGGAAGCGTAGCTCGCAATTCTTAAAACCCATCTTCATTCAACCAGACCTATTGACCTTCGATTATTTCTCGGGTGAAAACACGTTTGAAGGTTGTGCAGAGTGGCGATTCTTCGAGGTGAAAGATGTGCGCTACCAAAGCTCACAGGTAGAACACATCGCACAGCTCGACGATGGCTATCATGTCTATTTGCGCCCTGCAGTGCCCGAAGGAAAAAGAGCTTACAGCAGCTGGCAAGATTTGAATGGAAACTACTTGGTGAAAAACGACCAAGCAGGCGACGATAACATAGAGTCTGATTATATGTGGATTCATTTCGTGTTGACGATGCCCGAGATAACAGATGCGTCGGTGAGTATCGAAGGGCAATTCAATGCCTACAACAAAACCGACGTTTGCGCCTACGACAGAGGACTCAGAGCCTACACGGCCAAACTCCTTGTGAAGCAAGGCTACTACAACTATCGTTTTGTGTTGCGCGATCTGTATCACAGCGCAGATAACATTCGTGTTACCGAAGGCTCACACGCGGGCACTGAAAACGACTACCACGTGATCATGTACATGTATGACCGGACCTTGGGAGTGGATCGAGTGATTTCGGTGTCGGCGAATTGAAATAACGAGTGACTAGTGGCGAATGGCGAGCGGCGAATGGCGACTTGGGCTGAGCGGAGCCGAAGCCGGGCGAGTTTCAGGCACTTTTAGAATTTCTAAGATTGTTTTGCGCCGTTCTTATGCTAGATGTGAGGAGCCGCATAAGTTCCTCGGCCTGGGCTCCGAGTTTTTCAGCAACGTGCTCCGAGAGTAAACCCACCTCAAGCATCATGGCAATCCAATACATTGACTCGTTGCATTCTTTGCGAGCAATAGACAGTTTATTAATAAAATCAGATTTACTTTGAGCGTGCTCAGACTCTGCACACATCGCTCCAATAGAAGTCGAAGAACGCATTAATTGTCGCGTCAAGATCCATTCTTTGTCAGACTTCCAAAGCAGCGAACAAAGTTTATATGCTTCGGCACCAAACTCAAAAGACTTTAACTGTAAGGGACCTTTTAAATCACGCTTCATGGCACAAACTATTTGCTTGCAAAACAAAAAGCATCCGCAAAAAATCCTAATTCCAAAACCCTATAACTTATAGTCTTTTATTCCACTCGCCAGGCTTCGACTCCGCTCAGCCCAAGTCGCCACTCGCCACTCGCCACTCCTCACTTAAAAACCACCGCATTCGCCGCAATCCCTGCCGCATACGTCTTTAGCAAGCTGCCGGTGATGCTGTGCACAAACACTTGCGACGGATTGGTATAATCCGAAATGCTCGCGCACCATACTTCTCCGGTTACAGGATGCACACTCAACGCGGAACGCGGAGATGATACGATTTGCACCCCAGGCATATCGCCGTTGAGTAAATCAAGTTTGTAAATACCGCTGTTCTCGTAATACAAGGTGGTGCCATCGGGAGAAACTTCTAACTGACGCGGATGATCGCCAAGCTGTCCTACCTGCACACTGCTGATAACCTCGTGTGTAGCAGCATCGATGCGGTACAACCTCGACGGTGAATGGCCGGATACCGCCCAGTTCAAATCATAGTAAGTTTCACCGGCGCACAACACCCATACGTTACCCAAGGCATCGCTCACGATATCGGCTGGGCGATGGCCTACTTCAATGACATCCGTAACGCTATTGCTTGTGGAGCTCACCACGCTAATGGTGCTGTCCAAACCAAAGCCTCCCTCATTGCAAACCCATACTTCGTTGCTGCGTGTGAGCAACTGGTTTGGGCCGGTGCCCACAGCAACTGATCCTGTGATGGCAAACGTCTGCGTATTGATAATCTTCAACGATCCGGCAAAGGAGCCATCGCTTAAATAAGCCGTATTATTTCCGGTTGCTACCATGTAACGTGGATAATCCAAGCCGGTAACCGTGCCTACGTTTGCCATCGTTTTCAAATCGACCACTTCAATTTTCTGCGAGTTGTTGAGCACAGCGAATCCTCTATCACCGATCACGGTGAAACTCTGAAACACATCGCCGAGCTCTACTCCGTTCGCCTGGTAATAGACATCGTTGGTTACAGCCCCCGCATTGGAAACATGCGTTAGAGAAGCATTGTTGGCCAAGAAAGACCCCTCATTCACAACATATGCACCGGATGCGTAATCCTCCAACAAAGGTTCTTCAATCTGTGGTTCATCGTCTTTTTTACATGCAGTAAGCATTGCCGCACTAGCGAGCAGGCACAGAATCCAATTTGATTTCATGTGATTTATTTTTTGATTTTTGATTGTACGTAATTGTTAAACCGACACGGTACACGCGCCCGGGCATGGCATAGGCGCGCAGCGTTTCATAGGCGACATCGAACACATTATCGATTCCGGCTGAAATGTCGAAACTGACATCGTTTCTCTTTACGGTTGCCTGATACCAAACATTGCATAGACCGTAACCATCGAGCGCACGGTGCGCTGTATTCGCTTCATCCGTAAACCGTTCACTCACCAAGCGATAGCCAATAGAAGCGGTGTGTATTCCGCGTTGAACACTTGCGCCTTGGTAACCGATGAAACGCGGAGAGTATATCATGCGACGCTGTTCTTGTAGGGAAAGAGAATCCGTCCAAAACACATCGTTCATCGTCCAGCGCGTTTCGAATCGATAACGGGTACGGTCATTTTTCGTCAACTTCTCACACAGCACATACATCTCGGCACCCTGGGTTTGTGCTTCACGAAAATTGACCGGTGTCCATACTGAGCCCTCTGAAGGAACCCACTGAATCCAATCGTTGACGCGCGAAAAAAACACTGTCGGCTCCAGTCGCCATTGCGTTCGTTTGTCCTTGCCCAAAAAAGCAACCAGACCGGTTCGGGCATGATACCCGAGCTCTGGCTTCAGATTCGGATTACCGCCGGGCGTCCAGAACAACTCATTCATATCGGGCAGTCGGTATCTGCGCGACACATTAAGGGTGGGTGAAAGAGACCAACTTTTAGAAGCCAGCAAGTAGTATCGATAACTAAACGATGAGGACCAACCTTTGCTTCCAAAGCGTTCTTCCCATGAAGCACTTCCTTCCCAATCGTGCTTGCGTTTCAGATAACGCAGTTGCAAGGCATACTGGCCCCATGGCTTGTTGATTCGCCCGTCGGTATAATTGGAATTCATCACGTTCACTGCAGCCTGACTCGCCGAAAGCTTCAGGGAAAAATCATTGAACGGCTTCCAACTCAACCAACCATTGGCCCATACCAATTGTGAACGAATGTCTGAGTCAATGGCCACCGGCTCATCGAGGTAATGCAATTTCTCGTAGGTATGAGCAACTTGTAGGCCCGCTTGCACGCGTGGCTTCCACCAGTGGTATTCTAGCATCGAGCGCAAGGTCGCGTCGTCTTGCTTGGCCGAGCCTTGAGCATGTGAACCCATGACTGCCGGAAGCTCCATCGATTTTGTTTGCCACCAGCTCCTAACCGAAACTGAATGATTTTTGTAGCTATAGCTCAAATCCGCCTGACATCCCGTAAAATCACCATCCTGATGTTGCTGCAAAAGAACGGGTTTGTCAATTCGGTATATATCCGTGTACCGATAATGATTATTGAATTGCTGTCGGAAAGCACGCACTTGCGATGTGAAGCGCCTTCCATCCTTCGATTTATTCACTTTCGATTCGGCCCCCAGCATAAAATTATTCAGCGAATTGTACGTCGTGAAAACCTGAGTAGAAGTCTCTTCAGCATGCGCGTTGCCCAGACTGATAGTAGTACCCATGCCCTGCTGAATGCCGCCGCCGATGGCAGGCGTTTCACGCAAATACACGGAGTCGAAGAAAAACATAGGCAACAACGACATGTCGCAGGTGCCGAGTGTAAACGAATTGATGGGCATGCCATACCAAGTCAACAATGTATGATCAGACGACAAGCCATGAAACCGCAGAGAACCCGCCGCACCCGGAGCACCTGCAGTAAGCTGATGCGCCAAACCTTGTGCATCCAGAAAAGACCCCAAATCACTTCCAATCCATTGCTTTCGTTTTAGAGGGGAAACAGCATTGAAAGGTCCCCAGCCGTCGGTGGCACGAGCAACTATCACCACGTCTTCCGTTTGGTGATACCCTGAAATGGTGTCGGTTTGCTGCGCACAAGCACAGCATGACCACACGATTCCTGCTATGAGGACAATGAGCTTCTTCATGTTTGCTGTGTCTTTTCCCGGACACTTGCGTCGGCTTGGCCGACACTAGCTTGCTATTGGCAGGTCTTCTGACTCGCATCCTCCTTGCCTACCTTCCCAATTCCAATTGGAATCAGTGGCCTAGATTGGCTTGGTGTTTCGGATGCTTACAGCTGCGGGTACAGTCCAGGTATTTCACCTGATTCCCTTTTCATTCTTCGATTAAGAAGAAACCATGAGCGAAGCGAATGTAGTGCACACCAACATTCAACAGAATGTATATTTGAACAATGTTCGGTAAGTGTCTGATATCCGCTATAATTCTGCTTTGCGCAAGTCTCTCAAGCAATGCACAATTCTCTTCGAGCGATTCTCTTTTCATCATTCAACTGAATCAATCGTGTGAGTTAAATGCCTTTCAGTTTTCGGCGGTCGATACGCTGATGAAATCAACCGCCATTCAACTTAAGCAATTCGATAAAGAGTTGAGTAAGGTATCACGCTCCTCTATCAGTGATGAAGAGAAGAGCAGTCGCCAAAATGAAATTCGGAAGCAGAAAAAAGATACAGTTGAAGAGCGTGATATGGCCATTGTGTTTCTGCTCGACGATCGTCAACGACGCATTTTCAACGAACAAGTAAAACCATCGAAACCCGCTGTATTGCATATGGGCATGAATCACGACCGAGCCAACTGCACTGTATGCGTAACCAAATAGTATGAAATCGCTGTCTCTCTTTTCACTCGTCGCGCTTGCGCTCATCCTTGCTGCTTGTCACTCTAAAAAAGACACTGCCGGCACTACCGCTTTGGCGGAAAACGCGGAAGCCCAGAACTTGAAATTGTCCGTCGATGGCTTTCAATACGTAAATCCATTCATAGGCACAGGCGGCCATGGGCACACGTATCCGGGAGCAACCGTTCCGTTTGGTATGGTGCAACTTTCTCCCGATACTCGCTTGGAAGGCTGGGATGGTTGCGGCGGATATCATTACGACGACGAATACATCTATGGTTTTTCACACACGCACTTGCAAGGCACAGGTGTGCCCGACTATTGCGACATCTTGCTGATGCCCACGAACCATCGCATCAAAACAGCAGATAAATGGAATGATGCTTACAAAAGCAAGTTTTCGCACAGCAGCGAAATAGCACAACCGGGTTACTACACGGTGCAGCTCGATGACTACAACATCAAAGCAGAAATGACCGCCACCGAGCACGTCGGCATTCATCGCTATACATTTCTTGCACCCGGCGATTCCTGTCGCATGTTTCTCGACTTCATGCACCGTGATGGCTTGGTGCGTTACGATTACAAAACCTATGGCGACACGGCCATTTCGGGCTATCGCATTTCCAAAGGATGGGCCGAAGAGCAGCACACGTATTTCTACGCCGTATTCTCGCAACCTTTTCGCGAGTTGACCCAACTCGATGTTTCGTATAACGAACAACGTGATGGAAAAAATATAACCGTGATGGAACAGGTGCAGGTGTTCTCGATGCTCTTCGACCCAACGTCTGAAATCACCGTGAAAATTGGCTTGAGTGGTGTAGATGAAGAAGGCGCCAAGCGCAACCTAACTGCTGAAGCTGCGCATTGGGATTTCGATCGTTATCGCGATGAAGCCAAGAGGCAATGGACCAACGTGCTTGCAAAAGCACCCATCCAAGAAACGGATCCGGAGGTGCTGGCCAACTACTATACTGCACTCTACCATTGCTACACCGTGCCCAATATCTGGAGCGATATCGATGGCAGATACCGCGGTGAAGACAAGCAAATACACACCGCACAAGGCTACAGGCGCTACACCGTGTTTTCCCTGTGGGACACCTTTCGCGCGTATCATCCGCTCATGAGCGAACTAGAGCCCGAGCGCACCCGCGACTGGATTATGACTTTTCTGGAAATCTACAAAGAGCGCGCTGAACTGCCCGTTTGGGAGTTGGCCGGCAACGAAACCTATTGCATGATTGGCTATCACAGCGTGCCTGTTATTTATGATGCCTACATGCGCGGCATACGCGACTTCGATACGAGTCTCGCATTGAAAGCCATGGTGAACAGTGCACGCGGTCCGCAAGAGGAAAAAAAGCGCTATGCAGAACTGGGCATCGTGCCCGCGCAAGAATTCAGTGAGAGCGTTTCGAAAACACTCGAGTTCGCCTACGACGACTGGTGCATTGCGCAGTTCGCCAAAGAGATTGGCAACTATGAGATCTATGAGGAATTCATTGTTCGCGCACAAAGCTGGAAGCATCTGTTCGACCCTACCAGCGGCTTCATGCGTCCGCGCAGAAACGGAGGATTCCCTGAGCCGTTCGATCCGTACCAAGTCGACTTCAACTACACCGAAGCAAACGCCTGGCAGTACTCACTCTTTGTGCCGCACGACATTGAAACGCTCATTGCGTATCACGGAGGAAAAGAAGCATTCGAAAAATGGCTCGATTCTATGTTCAGCGCCTCGCCGCAAACCTCCGGCAGGGAGCAATCCGATATCACCGGACTCATCGGCCAATATGCGCACGGCAACGAACCCAGTCATCATGCGGCATTGCTTTACACCTTCGTTGGTAAGCCGGAAAAAACAAAAGCCATGATGGAGCGCATTTGCAAGGAGCAATACCACAACGCGCCCGATGGCTTGTGCGGCAATGAAGACTGCGGACAGATGTCGGCCTGGTACGTGCAAGCAAAGAACAATGCCTACTCGTTTTTACCCGGCAATAAAGAGTTCATTCGTTTTGGTGAAACGTCGAGATTCCCTTCGGCCCCCACAATTACTAGCGCCGTTACAGAGCGACTCATTCAACCCATGCCGCTCATTTCGGGTCCGCAACTTCCTTTTAAAGACAGCGCAGAAATAACCCTCACCGCCATGCGTGGAGTGGGCAATTACAAGATTCACGTAGAGCCGCCCCGCGGAACACGCAGGCCTATCAAAGTGCATACACTCAATGGAGGCGAAACCAAAAAAATCACTATTTACGATGAAGTACATGTGGTAGCATTTGGATTAGAAAGTGACACAAAACTTTGCACGGCCGATTTCTACAAACGTCAAACCGACCGCACCATCGTTTCACTCACGCCCTACAACAACCAATACACAGGCGGAGGCAACGAAGCCTTGGCAGATGGCATGCGCGGCGGTGCCGACTTCCGCACCGGTTCGTGGCAAGGTTGGCAAGGACAACCTATGGAATGCGTTATTGATCTTGGAGAAGAGCGCGCCATCACAACAGTGGGCCTATCGTGTTTACAAGAAACGAAATCGTGGATTTGGTTCCCCTCGCGCATTGAAATTCAACTCTCGCACGACGGAAAAAAGTTTGCACCGGCGGCTTCCATCGATATCACGGAGTATCAAAAAGAAGCAACAGCCTCTACAAGAGAGTTCACTAAGGACCTTCGCGGAAGTGCTCGTTTTGTGAAAGTGATTGCAAAACCGGCGTTTGAAACAATCCCTAATTGGCACTTAGGATCGGGAGGAAAGCCGTGGATTTTTGCGGATGAGATTATCATCAAATAGCGATTGATAGTTGGCACTCCGTAGCGGCGAGCGGCGAAAGCACAAAGGCATGGAATGGATTTTAATTCGATGGCCAGAAAATCCGCTTGTGTATTCGACATTTCAAAACATTGGTGATTGCGCAACAGAATACTACCACGATTACATGCATTGATGTGCTGCAACGCATGAGCTGCTCTATCGAAACTGCAAAACTCAATCGTCAACGGATTGCCCTTAGCCAGGCCCCGGAGGGGCCAACCTTTAATAACCAACGACTTCAGGACGCGCATTCCAGCCCCGAAGGGGCTGACCAAAATTAGTTGATAGAACACAGCAACAATTGGGCAAGACGGCATTCAGATAGAATCACGAACCTCACATCCAAAAAATCATCTTCCACAGCCCACGGCTTCAGCGGTGGGAACATTAAAAAAATCCCGTTTTTTGGTCAGCCCCTTCGGGGCTGTAACGTACACCTTTCATCACATAGCTATTGAAAGTTGGCCCCTCCGGGGCCGAATGCAGCAAACGGCCAACATTTACTGAGCCATAAAAATGACCGATTTACAAAGCGAATCTGACTTCACGTTATGCTCACCAGACCTTTTGCAATCACCGCCAGCGCCTCATCTATCTCTTCATCGCTAATCGTTAGCGGCGGCGCGATGCGAAATGACCACGGAGAAGACAGAAACCAAAAGGTGATAATGCCATGAGCCATGCAGTATTCAACCACTTGACGCACGTGTTCTTCACCGGGCATGTCGATGGCGAAATAGTATCCGCGTTGACGCACTTCCTTGACATGCGGTAGACTGCGTAAAAAGGATGCGATGCGTTGACCGCGACTTTCGATGGGCGCAACAATGTTTTCTTTTTTGAAAACCTCCAAGCACGCGGCAACGCCCGCGCACACCAAAGGATGCCCCGCAAACGTGCTAATGTGTCCGAGCATAGGATCGTGTGTAAGCAGCGTCATGTGTTCGCGCGAAGCGACAAAACAACCGACAGGAACACCACCACCTAGTGCCTTACCCAGCACAAGAATATCGGGCACAATGCCGAATTGCTCGAATGCGAACAACGTTCCCGAGCGCCCCATGCCGCATTGAATTTCATCGAGAATGAGCAAGGCGCCTGTTTCATTGCAACGAGCGCGCAACGCCTGGAGCCATGCAGCATCAGGTATACGCACACCCGCATCGCCTTGAATGGTTTCTGCAATTACACAGGCCGTTTTGTGGGTGATACGCTCTAGGTCGCTCATCGCGTTGAAGCCAATGAATTCCACATCGGGCAGCAGCGGACGAAAAGTCGCCTTTTTCTTTTCGTTGTAACTCACGCTCATGCTGCCATGCGTGTTGCCATGGTAGGCGCCTTTGCACGCAATGAGTTGCGTTCGTCCGGTAACACGTTTGGCGAGTTTTAATGCGGCTTCGATTGCTTCCGCACCGCTATTCACGAAGTAACACGTATTGAGCGATGCAGGCAACGCTGCCGTTAGAAGCATTGCTGCTTTTTTTTGCGAAGCTTGCACATACTCGCCGTACACCATTACATGCAAATGCTTTTCGATTTGCTCGTGCAGGGCTTGTTTGATGTGCGGATGTCCGTGTCCCAGATTGTTTACACCAATACCTGAAACAAAATCCATGTACCTCTTTCCATCTGTTGTATAGATGAACACTCCCTCTGCGCGTGCTACCTCCAGACCGAATGGATGGAGGGTGGTTTGCGCGAGACCGATATCTAAAAGAGGAGTAGGCACTGGATAAATGTGAGTTTTAAAGTGCAAGTATATGCGCGATATGGGAAAGGATTATAGGATTGTAGAAGTACAGGGGCCAACTTTCAACCTCCAACTTTCAACTTTGATTTTTTTAACCGCGCGAAGAAGCGCAGAGAAAAGGACTAATTTTCCTTGGGACTCTAAACACCTTTCATAATAATCAATTTTTTTTCATAGCTGTGAGATAAACTAAAAACCTCTCGAAGTTTCTCTAAGTCTCTGCGGATAAAAAACAACCTTCTTTCGATATATTGCGCATCATTCACCACAACTATGGAAAAAAAGCAACTGGGTTTTTGGGAAATCTGGAACATGAGTTTCGGTTTTATGGGTATTCAATTTGGCTGGGCACTGCAGATGGCCAATATGAGTTCCATCTACGAGTTTCTCGGCGC
>CAMBPD010000077.1 GCA_945869405.1 Chryseobacterium gleum
CGGTCGTTTTCAGTAGGCTGATGGAAAGCAACTGCGCTGGGTATTCATTGCGCAGATGCATGAGTAAGAACTGCTCTGTTGTATGCGCTACCATTCTTTGCTCTTCGTGCATCCACAAAGAGCGTTGTTGTATGCTCTCATGAATTGCCGGGTTGATGCTTTCCACTAGGGGAATTAGGTGATGCCTGATGCGGTTGCGCGTATAGTGGTCGGTGTCGTTGGAGCTGTCGTGCCGCCACAGAATGTCGTGCTGTTTCGCGTAGTGCAGTATGGTTTCTTTGCCGGTGGAAAGCAGAGGCCTCAGTAGGTTTCCGGCAACTTCACCCATGCCATAGATTGATTTTCCCGCCCCACCGCGAATGAACTGGTAGAGCATCGTTTCCGTTTGGTCGTTGGCATGATGAGCCGTTACTACAAAGCGCGCCGCATGTTGTTCAATCAATTCGGCAAACCACTTGTACCGTATTGTTCGCGCGGCCTCTTGTGTCGAGCCTAGGTGTTCCTGCCAATGTGCATCGCTCACGCGGAGCACTTCACAGCGCACATCAAGCGCGGCGCAATAGGTTGTTACAAACGACTCATCGGCATCACTCTCACTCCCGCGTAAACCATAGTTGACATGAGCCACTACGCATCGATACCCGAGTGCGTTGCAGCAATGAAGAAGCACAGTGCTGTCTGCTCCGCCGCTAACGGCGACGATGAGCGTATCGTTCGCGGACACGTTGTGCCTGACCATGGCTTGTTTAACGTGGGTATACAAACTACTGCTCATGTGAGTTGGGGCAATCAGAGGAAACGGCAACTGAGGATGGCTAGATCGTCGTTGTAGGGAGCCTCGCCTTTAAAATCGTTGAGCGATTGCATGATGGTATCGTTGATAATGGAAATACCGTCTTTGAAAAATGCAAGCAGCACTTTTTCAAGCCTGTCTGTGCCGTACTCTTCCTTGTTTAAATTTTCGGTTTCTACCAACCCATCGGTGTAGCACACAATTATGGATCCTGGCTCGAGCATGATGTTTCCTTCTACGACCTTAGGCAGTTCTTCAAACATGCCAAGACCGATCGTACCGAGCTTCAATTGTTGTGTGTAGCCGTTGCTGTCTCCAACCAACGGCGGGTTGTGTCCGCAATTCACATAGCGCAGCAAACGCGTTGATTTGTTGTAGACTCCAAGAAATAGGGTAATGTATTTTTCTCCGAGCGCGGTTTGCATTACACGTGTGTTGAGCTCGGTGACAATTTCAGTTAGGCTGCCCTTGTTGTAGGCGAAAATAGAACGCAGATAAGCTTGGAAATTGGCCATTAAAAACGCTGCGCTTACTCCCTTGCCCGACACATCGGCCATGCAGAACATTACCTCGTCTTCTGTAAGCTCCATGAAATCATAGTAATCGCCACCAACTTGCTGATGCGCTTTGTAGAAGGCGCTTACCTCGTAATTTTTATTTTTGGGAAGATGGTGAGGAAGCAGAATCGCCTGCATTTCGGCAGCTAACTCAAGTTCCTTTTTTACCCGCTCTTGGCGAATGTTCTCCTCTTGCAGCTGTCGGTTTTGAATGGCCACCACCAATATGTTTGTGATGGTTTGAATGAAGCGCATGTGTTTTATCACAGGGCTCATTCGTATTTCGTGCTCGCTGTTGTCGCCCGCCAATACATAGGCAATCGTTTGTCCATTTTGAACAATGGGAATGGCGAGGTCAAAGGATTCTTTGGAGCGACCCGTGGTGAGGGATATGTCTTTGTTTTTCGTGAAGAAATCGTCGCTGATGATTTCTTTTATTTCACCTTGTTGAACACCGAAACGCAAAATGCAACGCCAGGTTTCTTCTTTGGTAAAAAGAATAATTTTCTCTATCGATAAGTGCTCACGAAGAACGCGCTCGTATTGCTCCAACAAGCTACCAACACTGAGGTTAGCGTTGATAGCCGCGGTAATCTCAAGCAATGCATTGAGCTTGAAATCGCGTTGTTTGACTTTGTTGTTGAGGCGTTGGTTATCCATAAGACTGAATGTCTCAAAGGTACTACAATCCGAGTTTTTCTATTGCGGCTGGAAGTTTTCGAATTAAAGCCAGTTCACGGTATTTAGCTCGGGCCTCCTCGGCCGGCGTTCCGAAATATGTTTTTCCACCTTCGAGGTCTTTGGTAACCCCACATTGCCCCAGCACAACCGCTCCGCTGCCAATGCGAATATCGCTTGCTACACCTACTTGGCCCCACAGTATCACGCCGTCTTCGATATGCACGCAGCCGGCAATGCCTACCTGCGCAGCGAATAACACACGCTTGCCCACGTGAGT
Source organism: Chryseobacterium gleum (assembly GCA_945869405.1). Classification (GTDB taxonomy): domain Bacteria; phylum Bacteroidota; class Bacteroidia; order Flavobacteriales_D; family Sanyastnellaceae; genus JAIBBG01. The sequence goes on from CAMBPD010000077.1 coordinate 2,309, forward strand.
GTCGTGGCCAATGTGTACTTGATTATCGATTTTTGTTCCGGCACCGATGTGCGTTGCCCCAGATACCCCGCGGTCGATGGTACACGCTGCCCCAATCTCCACACCTTCTTCGATGACAACGCTTCCTACGGTAAGCATTTTTTCACGACCGTCGGGGCGACTTTTGTAGTAAAACGCCTCACTACCAATAACGGAGTTTGCATGTATGATCGAGTGGTTGCCGATGGAAATGTCGTTGTATAGCACCACGCCTGGATGAATAATGACATGGTCGCCGATGAGAATGTTGTTGCCCATAACAACCGTTGGGTGTATGACGCAATGGGCACCAATAACCACATGTTCACCACGGTTGGTTTGAGGCATAGACCAAGGCGAGAAATGGTGGGTGAGTGTATTGTAGGCGGAAAATGGATCTTCCGAAAAAAGCAGCGCTTTGCCTTCCGGACATTTCACTTGTTGGTTGATAATAACTACGGACGCTGCACTTGCCAGTGCTTTCGCATAGTATTTGGGGTGATCAACAAACACAATATCACCGTGTTCAACTTGGTGTATTTCATTGATGCCGGTGATGGGAAAATCGTCGGCACCGTCATAGGAACATTTTACAATCGCGGCGATTTCGCGGAGTGTATGTGGATGGGGCAATTTCATGGTTGTCAAAAATAGGTGGAGTATACGCAAAGAAAAAGGCCGTGAAGGCGGCCTTTTATCAGTTTGATTATACACGGGTGGTTTGGCGTTCGCACAGCAATTGCGAGATACACTAGCCACATGTATTGTGTTCTATTTACTTCTTTACGCGCTCGTGGTATTGACCGGAGTTGGTGTCTACACGAACCGTATCACCTTCGTTAATGAAGAGCGGAACACGCACATCGACATTGATGTCTAGTGTAGCTGGCTTGGTAGCATTGGTCGCAGTGTCGCCGCGAACACCCGGTTCGGTATACGTAATTGTATACTCTACATACTGAGGTAGATCACAGCTCATGGGCTGCTCATCTTCAGTGTTGAAGAGCACGATGCACTTCATGCCTTCCTTGAGGAATTGCGGTGCGTTGATCAAGACCTCGGGTATAGCGATTTGCTCGAAATCCTCTAGGTTCATGAAGTTGTAATTATCGTCCTTGTAGAGGTATTGGTATTCGCGAGTTTCGATGCGAACAATATCAATGGCTATTCCGCTGTTGAATGTTTTGTCGACGATCTTACCGTTGTTCAAGTTTTTGATTTTCGTGCGTACGAATGCCGGTCCTTTGCCGGGTTTAACATGCAAGAATTCCATCACACGCCAGATGTGACTATCCATTCTGAAGCACAATCCGTTTGAAATGTCTGCTGTTGTAGTTGCCATAGTGGTTTGATTTTTCGGAGGTGAAAGTACTGCGATTAAGGGTATTCTGCAACCTTACTATTCTGCCGTAACCAGTATCTCGACCCTCCGGTTTTTGATTTGATCCTGAATGGTTTTTTCAGGAAAAACAAGCGGGCGTGTCATGGCAAATCCTCTGTAGGAAATACGACTCTCGGCAATTCCGTTTTGGATGAGATAGTCTCGCACATGCTCGGCGCGGTTCCAGGAAAGTTTAAAGTCGCCAGTTTCATCGTCGAGCCCATCTTCATTGGGTTTGGAAGCACAACATACGTGACCCTGGATTTCGACGTTCAGCGTTGGATTATCTTGTAAACGCTGCAATAATTTTTTAAGCACCGGCTTTGCTTCTGGCAAAGTGCGGTGGCTTCCTGGGTAGAAATTAAGACCCTCAAGAATGAGTTCATCGCCCTTGTTTAGCTCTTGTGAAGACGCGATGTCGAAGACTTTTTTTGGTTTCGTGGGCAACGTGTAGCTTGTGTCTGCAATTGCTATGAACATCGAATCAGCAACTGTAATTTCCTCTGCTAGGGCAGGGGTTACCGCGGTGGCTGTTGAGTCTGTAGATGTTGATGGAAGTTCGTTGACCAGCGAAGGCGCCGTTTCGTTTAAGTTGATAAAAACGGATGAAGAATCGGTTGGTTGTTTTTCGGTTTCAATCACATTAGCTACTTCCACCTCTGTATTCGGTTCAGGCTCGTTTTTCGGTGTGTTATCTATCACAGAGATGGCCGCGGTTTCTATGGAGGTAGGCGCAGGCGTTGGTGGACTATTGCCAGAATCTTTGATGTTTGAATTGGAGTTTTCAAAGGTGTTTTGACCTACCACGCCTAGCGCCTCACCCGACCAACACACCTTGAGTGCGGTAACGCGATCGGCGCGATTGTATCCTTGGTTTGGTCTCGTGCAATTGCGTTCGGGAATACTGTAGGAATTGACGATAGTGAGTTGAGGAAAGGCAGAAACCTCGAAGTAATTGCGGAGGTAAAGCGCACGATATCCTGCAAGCTTGTTGTTGTAGGTATAGGAACCCGGACAATCTGTTGCCCCATAAATAGTGACATCGATTGCGTTGGTTTGAAAAAATTCAGGAGTCCACCCTTTCTCTTCGAAATCAGCCATCAGGTTGTCGCCGTCAATAGCAAATTGGTTAACGTTGAAATTCCATTCAATGGAGTCGCACCTATTTGCCTGTGATTGCACAGTTTGGTAACTAAAAAGAAGAAAAATCGCCAGGCTGACTCGGCGAGAAAAAGAATACATTAAGTTAGGTAATTTATACCTCGCGAATATAAGACTTACGGCCTGTACTCTGTTGCTCCCTCCAGGATATAATTCATTTGATAGATGTCGGTCGTGTTGAGTTTCAACTTCCCTCGGAAGGTGAGTCGCTCATCGGTTTTGTAGGTGCGGTTTTTTCCAGCAAAGCGTAAATCAACTACCGACTCTGGCCCGCCGCCACCGCAGAAGTAGCAGTTCGCATAGGGGTAACGCGACACCACATAAAAATTTTCGTCGTAATCTACTGGGATCACATATCCTGTGATAAACACGTCTTTGCCCTCCATGGCTTTTACACCCGGGCCGAACGTGGGCTTCCAGTAATACGAGTCGATGTCTTGCACATACATTTCTTTGAACGTGACGTCGGTGAGCATTTGCCAAGTGAGTTCTGCCATCGCATCGCTTGTAAAGTGTGGCACCACAGCCAACGACTCTCCAGGCACCCACTCAATCATGATGCGCGCTTTTACTGCTGGTTTTGGCTCGTTGCTCACGTGCATGAACCCATACGTGCCGGCAGCAATGGCTATTCCGATTACAACAAATACAATCTTCTTAAGCATTGGTGAGTGTTTTGGAAATGTCTATTTTCAGTGCCTGCCATGCGGGTATGATCGACGCAAGCAATCCCACAAGCAAAGTTAGCCCGAGCAGGGCGAGTTCCTGTGTGCCAATGGCTAAATTATCCAAACCAAAATGGAAACTCTCCTTCATGAAATTGCTCAACACCATAAGCCCCACACGACTTAAAAGGAGTCCCACAACATAGCCCAGTACAACGAGCAACAAACCCTCTTGAATGATCAACGCGAAGAGCGTGCCCCTTGTGCCTCCCATCGTGCGCATGAGCGCAAGTTCATAGCGCCGTTCGCGCATAGAGGTGTAGAGCGAAATAAAAATACTGATGAACGAGATTATCATGATCACAGCGGCTATGGCCGTTATTGCCCCAAGTCCAATACCGAAGTTGTTCATTAACCTGCTGTTTTCAACAGCTACGTTGGCTAGTTGCATGGTAGTGTCTTCGGTTTGCTTAGAAAGCATACCAAAGGCTCCTTTGTTTCTTTTTTTGATGAGATACGCCGTCATCTCACGCTCGGGCTCTACCTGCGTGGAGTCGTTGGAAATACTATCGGTTACGTTTTCTTCCTCTGGGTGCTCATGCACGAGCCACGTAGTTTCCACAGGAGTAAGAATCAGGTTGTCGATGACGGAGTTGCTCTGCTCGAAAATACCTACCACGGTGAAAAGCTGCTGGTGGTGGGCGTCGGTGTCATCGGCAACATTGTCGTAGCCATGCATGCTGGTGAATGTGCTGCCCAAAATGAGGCCGGTTTCTTCGGCCACACTCGCGCCTAGCGTTACTTCGAAGGGCGCTTTGAATAGCTCTCCCTTTGACAACACACACCCGTAATGATTGGGATACTTTTCGTTGGTACCCACAATGCGAAACTTTTCGTAGTTGTCGCCATACGCCAACGGAATGGCCTCTGCAACCATTGGGTTTTTGATGATGCGCCGGGCCTCCGACACCTTGATGTTGCCCGTGGGAACATCTACGTGATAGATGTTGGCGAGCATGCTCTGCAATGGGCTCCCCTTCGCCGCCAGCACGAAATCGATGTCTTTGATATTGCGGTCAAACTTGTCGCTTATCTGTGTTTTTAGTAACAGCATCATAGAAATGATACCAACCCCAAACGCGAGAAGAATAATGCTCAATAGCGTGTTGAGAGGCTTGTGTTTAATGTTACTCCACGATATTTTTAATAGGTTCATAGCGTGATTTGTTTTTGAAAACGATCTTTCAAACGTTTATCGTGAGTAACAATGATGAGCGCTGCGCCGGTCTGTGCGGCCTGTTCTTCCAGCATTGCAATTACCTGCTCAGCATTCGCGTCGTCGAGAGCGCTTGTGGGTTCGTCGGCTAGAATGAGTGAAGGCTTGTGAAAAACGGCGCGTGCAATAGCACATCGTTGTTGTTCGCCCACACTTAACGAGGCGGGTTTTTCATGGGCTTTTTGCCCAACTCCCAACCGCTCGAGGGTGGCCAAAGCCTCTTCTTTTTTTGTTTTCTTTCCCGAAAGAAAGGGAGAAAGCATAAGGTTGTCGAGCACGTCTATAGAGTTCACGAAGTGTGCCGTTTGAAAAATGATGCCGATGTGCTGGCCGCGAAAGGTATCGAGCGCGCGATTGTCTAGCGCAGCAATGTCGGTGTTTTGGATGTGAATGCTTCCTGCAGTTGGGCGTATCATGCCGGCAAGTAAATGCAGCAAAGTGGTTTTCCCTTTACCGCTCTGTCCCAACACGAGCAAATGTTGCCCCGCAGCGCAACCCAAGTCTGGGAAATGAAATGCCGGCCCTGACGGGTAGTTGAATTGAACGCCTTTGACTTCGATCATCACGAAATATTTCAACGAAAGTAACTATCGGGCAGCTCGCTGCGAATGATGAAGGTGAGGAATGATGGTGGATTGTTGTTTCTGTATCCGTAGTATTCTTGCTTCATGAATTTCAAACAGCGACTTCTTCGTTTTCTTATCGGTGTGGCCATCGGGTGTGGTGCCGTTTTTTTATTGTTTCCCAATTATGATTGGTTATCCTGGACACCACAGAAGCGTATCAAACAAGATTTGCGTGATTTCCCGTTTAGCATAGACTCATGCGCCGCAAGCAAGCTAGAGTGCTATGGCATGGCCGATGCTCAAGTGCAGCTTGCAAGGAACGAGGGAACAGTAGATTTTGATGCAAGTAACGTGAAGGTAAGCCCGCGGATGTATCACTTGAATTATGGCGAGTACTCGTTTCAAATTGCCATGACAGATAGTACTTCGGTACTCATGGATGTGATGAACCCCTCGAAGGTATGTAACTGCCAAACCCCAAACAATTCATGAGCTCATTACCCCAGCAAATACGCGAATTGGCGGAAGCAAATTTTCCCGAAGTACTTGCCATGCGTCGGCACTTGCACATGCACCCCGAACTATCGTACAACGAAATCGAAACGGCCTCTTTTGTAGCGGAGCAACTTCGGCGATTGGGTCTCGATGTGAAGACTGGAATTGGCGGACATGGCTTAACCGCATTCATCAGCGGAAATAACCCTGAATCGCGCTTGGTTGCTTTGCGTGCCGACATGGATGCGCTGCCAATTGTGGAGCAAAATGAGACGCAATACAAGAGCAGACACGAAGGCGTGATGCACGCTTGCGGCCATGATGTGCACACCTCCTCATTGTTGGGAGCCGCAATGATATTGAACCAACTTCGCGACCAATTTGAAGGAACCGTTCAATTGGTTTTCCAGCCGGCCGAAGAAGTGTTGCCGGGCGGTGCGTCGCTCATGTTGAAGGACGGTGTCTTCGCGGATCGTATGCCTCAAGCCATCATCGGGCAGCATGTGTTTCCTGAATTACCCGCAGGAAAAATCGGCTTGAAACCGGGAGTATACATGGCCAGTGCAGATGAGTTGTATGTAACCGTTAAGGGACGTGGCGGCCATGGCGCCAAGCCAGACCGCAATATCGACCCTGTGCTTATCGCTTCGCATCTCATTGTAGCCCTCCAGCAAGTGGTGAGCCGTTGGTCGAACCCAACTATGCCAAGCGTTTTGTCTTTCGGAAAGGTCATCGCTAATGGCGCAACGAATATTATTCCAAGCGAAGTGAGACTTGAAGGAACCTTCCGAACCTTCGACGAGAAATGGCGCAAAGAGGCGCACGAGCGCATGATAGCCCTCGCCGATGGCCTAGTGAAGGGCATGGGCGGCGAGGTAGATTTCAGAATTGAAGTTGGCTATCCTGTTCTTAAGAACGATGAATCATTGACGTTGCGCGCTCGCGAATTGGCCGTTGAATATCTCGGCAGTGAAAACGTGGTGGACCTCAATGTGCGCATGACCGCAGAGGACTTCGCGTATTACGGACATGAGATGCCCGGTTGTTTTTACAGGTTGGGCACGGCATCGCCGGTGGATGAAACAAAGAGTTATAGCGTGCACCATCCGCGATTCGATATTGATGAAGAAGCGCTTAAGACGGGCATGGGACTGATGGCGTGGTTGGCGGTTCAATAAGTACTGGGTACTGAGTACAGGGTACCTCAAGAATCCTCCTTCGAATCAAGCAAACTCTTCCGGTACTTCGCACTCGCCCCCTGCACCTTGCACCCCTCTAAGTAATAAGCACCGAAACCGCCCACGTTCGAATCAAACAAGCCCTTACGGTACTCAGTCCTCAGTATCCAGTCCCCAAAGAGAGTCTTTCACTCAAAACAAAAACGCCGCTGATTAGGGCGGCGTTTCTGTGTGATGTGATTTGTCTAGCGTTCAACGATCATTCTCTCATTCATCGTTTCTCCATTGATCGTAAACTCTACGAGGTAAATACCGCCTGTGAGCTGTCCCGCGAAGTCAATCTTCGTGAACAGTGTACCGTCGACAGCAAAACGGTTGTTATAAATCGTGCGACCTACTGCGTCTACAATCTTCACCATCAATTCTCCGCTACCGATGTCGGTAAGGTTGATGTTGATTTCGTTTCCGTTGTTCGGGTTTGGATACACTACTGAAAGTGGTTGTGCTTCGAAGGTCTTTACTTGTTGCGCGCCATTTTCCTCATCGAGCATTTGGCTAGCGGCCGAACCGCTTACCGTGATTACTTTGGATGGTCCCCAAACACCCGAGTAGTTGTTGCTGAAGTTCGGACGAACGCGTACGCTCCAGTAACCGGTTGAACCGAGTTGTGCAGGGAACGCCGCGCTCAGCGTTAGCGACGCCGCGGTTCCGGTTGAGTTTACAGTGAATGGCGAACCAATTACCGTTGTCCCCAAGCAATTCGACACTCGTGTGAACTCAAAAGTGTAGTTCACCAAACCACATACATTGGGGCTTCCCGTGACAGGATTAACCAATAGAGTGTTGGTGCGCAGCAACACTGTTGGACAAACTTGTGTGCTCTTTACCTCAATCAACGGCTGTTGCATAGTGGCCACGTTTTGGCAATTGGCCGGAGCGCTGTTGCCAAGTACCGTAATGATTGGGTCAGCTTGTCCTAGGCCATTTGTCAATGCGTAGTTTGCATCGATGCGAACGTTATAAACGCCACCGTAACGAAGTCCCAACGAGGTGTTGTTTAGTGTTATAATACCTGTCAGGCTTGTAACACTCGAGTTCACGCCGTTTGAACTTCCGCCCACGCCATTAAAGACGTAAGTGTAGCTGGTTGCCGCCGTGTACATCACCTTGTAGCTATTGCACAGTGAGAAACCTCCTGCCGGGGTCAGATTGGCACAACCGCTGGCACGCAATGGAGAAACACAAATGGTGTATGTACCCACGTTGGTTGCATTGTAGTTGCGCACTCCCACGTAGTAGGTTTGGCCCACTGTGAGGTTTCCGTAATTCAGAATTTCAAGTCCACCGATTGCGGAGTTCACGTTTTCCGCATCGAGTTGAAGAGCAGAAGAGTTTTGCAATTCAATTACCGCGTTGAAACCGGTTGCATTCACTTGAATACGGACACCTGTCGTTGGTGCCACAAAGCGGTACCAGGTATCGCGACCACCACCCACAGCTACGTTGGCCGGGTTACCTTGTGATGAAACATCGGTGTTTACGATGGTCCCGCTATAGGTCTGGCAGTTGGGGTAGTATGCGTTGGTTGTGTTCACGTTCAATAATTGAGCTGTTGCCCACTGGTCGAACATTTGTCCGCTGCATGCCTCACCAATGAAGCCGTCGCAGTCGTCGTCGATGGTGTTGTTGCAAACCTCTGCAGCACCTGGGTTCACGGCAACCGAATTGTCGTTGCAGTCTAGTGTGTATAGGGTTCCATTGTGAGCGAGCGGACAGTATGGAATAAGTTGAGCCGGCCATGAAGCTGATGAGCAGCTAACACCGCTGATACAGCCTACTTCATAGATAAACGAACCATAGCCGTCGCCATCCATATCCCCCCACCATTCGCAAACCGGGCTGATGTCGGCATTGCTGTCGCAGCAATCGCCTCCAACAGCAGCGTAGCCTGCGGGCAGTGTGCATGCTACTGTTGTAGCGGCAGAGTTACCATAGCCATCGCCGTCGTTGTCTTGATAGTAGATGGTGAGACCAACGTTAACTACCGCCGATGTTCCGATGGCTGAAGAGCAAGAACCTACCGCAACACTTGCGAGGTTGTAGGTTGTGTTCGCGCTAAGCGCTCCGGTATTAACTGTCGCGTTTCCTGAACCGTTCAGCGTTACGTTTTGGCTTGCGCCTCCGTTCACGTTGTAGGTTACTACCGCGTTGGCGTTACCGCTGAATGCAATGCTTGTTGATTGTCCTGAGCATAGCTGAGTAGATCCGCTGATGGTAGCATCGGGCGCCTCCTGGTAGGTAATGGTTGCTGTGCCGGTTGCTGTGTTTTCACACAGCGCGTCTTCAACTTCCACTAGGCTGTAGGTCAGGTTCTGATAAACGTTACCGGTATTGATTACCGCTGTTCCGCTTCCATTCAGTGTGGCCTCCTGGCTAGTACCGTTTAATGTATAAACAACCTCACCATTGGCCGGACCATTAAGAGTCACACTGCCTGCGCTTCCGCCACATACTACCGCGCTACCTGTGATGGAGGCGGTTGGCAATGCGTTTACATTGATTGTTGCCGATCCAGACAGTCCACCAATGGCTGCACAATTTGCATCGCTTAGCGCGCTGATGGTGTAACCTGTGTTTGCACCTGGAGTTACAGCTACTAATGCTGGGCTTGATGATGCGGAGAACGATTGTCCACTCGACAATGTACCGCTCCATGGCGCACTCCCTGTTAGAGCAATGCTAAGCAACGAACTGTTCCCGGCACATATTTCTGCGCTTCCCGAAAGCGACGCCGCTGGACGGCTGAGCGTCGTTATTTGAGCGCTGCTTCCATTTGCTGCAGCGCACACGCCGCTGGTTGCAACAACGCGATAGAAAGCTGTGTTTGAAAGGTTGCTTACCGTATAGCCAGCCCCCGTTTCTCCAATAATGTTTGTAAACGCTACGTTGTTTGTAGACGACTGCCATTGAAGGTTACCCACGTTGCCGCTCACACTCAAGGCTGAGCTATTCACGTCGACACACACCGATCCGGCACCGCTAATTGCTCCCGCATTGGATTGTGGACTGATAGCAACCTCTACGTTGAATGAAGCTCCATCGCAGCCGTTCACTTTAGGTGTCACAGCATACGTTGCGGTAGCCGCAGTATTTCCGGTTGTATTCAATGTTTGAGAAACACTGTTTTGAGCAACGGCTTGTGCGCTACCTCCGTTGAATCCCGAACCTGTTGGCGCATTCCACACATAGGTGGTTCCGGCCAATACGGTTCCGTTGGCTCCGTTAGCCGGAGCTGCGGTAAACGCACTGCCTGAACACAGCGCTGCGGTCATGTTATTGATAACCGATATCGGACGAATGTTCACATACACGTTGTTCGTGTCGGAGCAGCCGGTAGTAGTAATCGTTTCTGTCAGAGTATACTGAGAGCTTGTCGCCACCGTTGCTGTTGGGTTTGCGGTCGATGAACTCGATAAGCCTGAAGCAGGACTCCAGCTATAGGTTCTGCCACTTTGC
>CAMBPD010000078.1 GCA_945869405.1 Chryseobacterium gleum
TCTATGAGAGCAACCGTGTTTTCTATCCAAACATCTTCTCCGCTGCCGTCGTAATCATCTTTCAGATTTTGTCCAAAAATTCTCGCCACACTTTGCCACATAAAGGCTGAGAACTTGCCTTTCATCTCGCGCAAGAGCTCATAACCCGTGTCGCCAGTTTGACGATCAATAAGTTTAACGAGAATAACTCCCTCTGAAACGGTCATGTTCCGCAGATCTTTTTCGAATTGACTCATCAAGTGCCTTTCCGCTTTTTCCAACAAAGCCTTTTGCTGCTTTGGGTCGGTTATGGTTTGGCAAAGAGCGTTGTACGAACGCATCACATCAGAAGCCGCCTTTGCATACGGATAGGTTTTTATGACTCGTTTCTGTAGCTTGTCGTATCTAGCCTTTTGCCCTCGATTGCTTGTGCGCACTGAAACTTCAATCGGGGAGTGGGTGGCCTTCACTACAGTATCTCCATTCTCTGTGTACCAAACAGAGAAATAATAGTCAGTGATAAGCGTATCTAAAATGACGTAGCTGATAGGCTGGGCAATTGGAACGGTGACTTCCTGCGCACGAGAAGTTGCCCAGACACCAAACAATACAAGTATGACAAGCAAGTGTCTCAACATAGATTACTTACCCAATCTTACGACAAAGAAGGATGGATGTTTTACTCCAAAAGGTTATTTAACAACTGCAACCTTTTTATATCATGCGTTTCTTCTAGCGCTCTGCCAGCGAGAACTCTTTTTTTGCTCACTGCTCGCCACGGCACTGCCTTGTTGATCTTTCAACCAATGAGCTGCAGCGAGAGCCGCAACCAGCATTTCTTGATCATCTTCCTGCACCAACACCTCAGGACTAAAGTATTTTTTTACAAAGTGGGTATCGAAATCGCCGCTTACGAATGCAGGATGTTGAATGGCCCATCGGCAGAAAGGCAACGTGGTCTGGCATCCAGTGATTTCATATTCGTCTATTGCCCTTACCATTCGCGCTATGGCTTCATTTCGGTCTTTCCCATGCGTAATAAGCTTGGCAATCATTGGGTCGTAGTAAATAGGAATCTGCATACCTTCCTCAAACCCGTCGTCTACGCGAACACCGGGCCCGGTGGGTCTGCGGTAGGTGGTAAGCTTACCAATATCTGGAAGAAAATTATTCGATGGATCCTCTGCATAAACACGTATCTCAAGAGCATGACCATTGATGGTTAACTCGTCTTGCGTGAAGCGCAATTTCTCGCCACGAGCGACATTGATTTGCTCTTTGACCAAGTCAACACCAGTAATCATTTCGGATACAGGATGTTCTACTTGCAAGCGAGTGTTCATTTCCAGGAAATAGTAATTTTTGTTCTCATCGACCAAAAACTCCACTGTTCCCACGCCCGAATAGTTGCAACTACGGGCCACATCGCAAGCGCTCTTGCCCATTGCGGCGCGCAGCTCTGGGGTGAGAATTGCGGATGGTGCTTCCTCGACAACCTTCTGGTGTCTGCGCTGGATGCTGCATTCGCGTTCAAACAAATGAACTACATTGCCGTGATTGTCGGCCAGCACTTGAATCTCAATATGTCGGGGTCCCGCCACATAACGTTCGATAAACACTGAGCCATCTCCGAAAGAACTTATTGCTTCACTGATGGCTCGTTCCATTTGCTCAGCGAGCTCCTCGATATTTTCGACGATACGCATACCTTTTCCGCCACCGCCAGCGCTGGCTTTAATAAGAATCGGAAGACCTACCTCCAATGCTACACGCTTGGCTTCTTCAACATCGTTTACTGCGCCCTCTGTGCCTGGAACCATGGGGATATTATACTTGCGAGCAGCCTGCTTGGCGGAAAGTTTGTCGCCCATGACCTCCATCGCTTCGGGACTTGGACCGATAAGCGTGAGGCCTGCCTTTTTTACCGCACGAGCAAAACCAGCGTTTTCAGACAAAAATCCATACCCTGGATGGATGCCATCGACACCGAGCGATTTACACACCTCAATGATCTTATCGCCCAGCAAGTAGCTTTGATTGGATGGCGGCGGACCGATACAAACTGCTTCATCGGCATAACGCACAAATGGGGCGTTACGATCGGCTTCACTGTAAACGGCAACAGTAGCAATGCCCATTTCCTTTGCGGAACGCATTACTCGCAAAGCGATTTCTCCGCGGTTGGCTATTAGAATCTTACGCATAGATATTCAATAAAAAAATCATTTTTTACTTCTGAAGGATGGCCACTAGACCAATCGCTTCGGGATTATTTTGGTGTATAAAGCTTTAAGGTTTGCTCTAAATCTTGCTGCACAAAGGTTGCAAGTTTTTTCGGCTTTAGCACCTTCACTTGATGCCCATAACTTAAAATCAGGTTGATAAGTTCTGTGGTTATGAGCACGTGCATGCCGAGGGTAGTGTGCTTTTTGTCTTGTTTTAGAATTTTCTGTGACGGATGAATGGGCTGTGTTACGAGATACTTCCCCGTAGACGATTCGAATTGCAATTCAACGTGCTCAGGTTTTTCAGTTCGCTCGGTGATTCCCAGGCTATGCTTGAAAAACAAATCAGCATTAAATGCGGTGTCAACGGAGAATCGTTTATCTCCAGTTTCGAGCTTTTCAATACGCTCCAAGCCATAGGTGCGCATGCCTTTTCGTTCCACGTTGTATGCTATCAGATACCAGCGGCTGTGGTATTCCTTCAATAAATACGGGTTCAGTTCATATTCATTGAGCAGGTCGTCACTGAATTTTCGGTATTGGATGCGCACAGACTTTCGAGATTTGATGTGCTCCAACAAGGGAGTGAGGTGCTCATTGCCCAGGCTCACGGTTGAACGCTCAAACTGTATAAACTTCGACAAAGACGCGTCGTCTGGATTGGGCGAAATATTGACACGGTTGATTATTTTATCGATTGCACTTGCATATTGTTGAAAAATAGGCATTCCTCGAAACTGCTCTAGGGTTGCTGTGGCAAATCGGATGGCTTCCAAATCTTCATCGCCAAGAGAAAGTTCGGAAATTGAGTAGCCCTCTTCTTCGTAGAAATATCCACCATTTTGCTTACTGAACTTGATGGGAGCGAGGTAGCCAAGTTCATTTTCATTCTTCATGGCCCAAATATCTTTGTCGATGGTGCTTAGCGAAATAGCGTCGCCACCACTTCCGAATAGTGCATCTTCACAGGCCTGACGTAAATTTTCTCGCGATGGAAAGGTTTTCCCCTTGTTCGTTAGGCAACGATCGATGATGCGGTAGCGTAGCAATGCATATTTATTTGCGGGCATGGATCTTTGGCTTATAGTGCCTACTGCAAAGATGAGTCGACAGGCAGCCTATTGGGTGCGTTGTTGAATAAAAAAGCCCGCCGTGAAGTACGACGGGCCTCTTAACTATTCAAGTCGCTATTTGGTGTTTTGCAAATAAATGGGTTGAGCCACTTCAAAAAACTCAACCCTATTCTTCATCATCGTCTCTTTGTTCCATTGGATGTCATTGCGCGATACCGAACAAACTCCATACGGTCGTTCTGATATTTTTTTCAATTCGGCATTGTCGACCGCCTTAAATAAATCCACATCTAGCGGGCACTTCAATGCACTTCCATCTGCCGGGTGCAGAAGGTTGCGACAATTCATGGAATACGTTTTACTGAAATATCCGTTCTTCTCGAAGACAACCTCATAATTTCCTCCACTCTTGAGAAGGACACCATAGAAGCCGCTTTCCTTAGACTCGCTGCTCGATAAGAGCTCACCACCGGCATATACGTGCACGGTGACATGACTAAGTGGTCGATTTTTTTGTTTCTTGTTGGACAAGTCGTCGTCACTGTTTGGATCAGTAAGTACGCCTTCCTCCACAACTCCATAAAACAGCATTTGTGCTTTTTGAGCTTGTAGAGTTGTTGTTACGGCAATAAGCCAAAACAGGGTGATAATCTTTTTCATCGTTGATTTTTGTGTTTTCAACAAGTTATACACAATTTTCGACGAAATGTTTCAGAGAAAAACTAAACTATTGATTATCAATTGTCATGCTCTCTTATTTTTAGACGAGATTCAGTTTTATCTACATCAACACCTAAAGAATCCACATCATCTGTCGGCAATCCTGTTCCAAATCGGGAGAGATCAGGTTGGCCGGCGTCAATCCAAGCGGTATACCAAAAGCTACCAACAGAGATGACTGCCGACTTCATGCGTCGCTCAATCTGTCCGTCGAGCATTGCGCTATAGGCTCTGCTGAATTCCTGGGAATAGACCTTCATCGTTACTTGACCTCTCGTTTCGTATGAGTACTTTTTCTCTTCTCCGAAGCTCGCTGTTAGATTTCGTTCATAGCTCAACACCGAGTCAACCGCAGCGAAGCTTTCCTCAATGCGATCCCAAATAAAATTCTGAGGAGCTTTCACATAGTTGGCCTTTCCCAAAAAAAAGTCGTAGTCGTTGAAATAGAGCTCGGGGATGCGGCTCTCCCAAAACCCATGAATACCGCGCTGTCCTGTTTTTTGTCCGTTGTAATTACTCGTCGTGTGGAGTGGCACGTGCGCATCACCTATATAGTGTCCCATTTCCGCCGATAGGCGAAGAATACGGTTAATGTCTTCATTGCGAAAGGCAGCGGTAAGGCGTTGCTGCACAAGGTAGATGTGCCATGGCACAATGCCATGCGCCCTAAGGCTATCCTCGGAAAACTTCGCCACTGCCTCATCCCAACGACGAGGCACTTGCGCAAACGGGTCGCGATGGTCGGCGTCGGAATAACGATCCATATCGATGTAGTGGCATTCGGCTTCTCCCTTTACGCTATATCTGCGCTTATCGGGATCTACAGAATGATCGATGAGGTAATCCATATTGGCTTTGTAAAAGCCAAACAGTTCTTCCGGAAGCGTATAAATTGCCAGTTCATTGATTTTCTTATGTCCGAAAAAGCCCCACGTATTGGTTTCGAGCACACAAACGTGAGGACGATAGGCGCTGACCAATAGGGCTACCATTACCAAAACAAAGGGGAGTAGAGCTGCTCGCATCGTACTGGTTTACTGAGCAAGCGATTCGGCAGTTAGCCATTCGCGGGGTTCGTAGGCCAACTTCACAAGCGCTCCGTCGCGCAATATGGGTATACAAGGAACTGTATTCGCCGTTAGGCAGTATTTGACATCGCGTTGGATATTGAGCTTGATCAATCGGCGGCGGTGCGATGAGGCACGCAAGAAGCTCCATAAATGCTGGCGTGCTGATCTGTACATGAACTTGGCAGCCACGGTGCTGTCTTCCGCACATTGAAACTTGCGAGACTCAATAAGTATGTCGGCAATAGCCCCACCGCAAATTGTGTCTTCCAAGTTCACCTTGTCTTTCCAACCGGAAGCCAAGATGAGTGTGTTCTTATGCTGTTCTGCAAGCCAAGAGCACAAAATATCGAGGTTATTCAAACATCCTATAACCACTATTTTACGTTCACTTGCAATCTGTATGGCTTTGGTTCCATTGGTGGTAGTGAGCACTACGGTCTGGCCTTTCATGGTCGGGTCCATATATGCATACGGGCTGTTCCCGAAATCGAATCCTTCTACAACTCTTCCATCACGCTCGGCTCCCACAATAAATCCTTTCCTTTTATACTCCAGCGCTTCATCCACACTCGAGACAGGAATGATTTTCTCAACCCCACAATACAGGGCAGTGGTTATTGCGCTAGTAGCTCGAAGCACGTCTATAACGACTACAATTTCAAAATCCTCCTGATACAGGTGATATTGGCCAGGGGTATAGCAAACTTCAACTAGTTTTCGATTTACAGCAGGTGGCAAGGGCGATTAGAAATTAAGGATTAGCTTGGCGAAAGTATGAAAGGAAGTTGAAAAAGCATTCGGGTAGAACCGAACGAGCAAATAGCACTTCGCTAGCCCTACCTGCTTTTGAACTTGGAAATAGCGTTGCGGGTAAACTCTGAAAGGACAAGTCTTCCGCTTATGGCGGCTCTTTCTACTAGCAGCTGATCCCAGTTTTCGGTACCTGCCCAAAAGATTGACTTTAACTCTGCCATAGCCTCCGGATTTGAGTTGACAAGGCGTTGCGCCAAGGCATCTATCGCAAGATCCATGGTTTCCACAGTCTCAAAAACTTCGTTGTAGAGCCCTTTCTCTTTGGCCCACTGTGCCGACTGCCATTCTGTAGCGTTAATGGCTAGGTGTGACATGGCAGATAGCCCCATTTTACGCTCTACAGCAGGCCCCACTACAAATGGCCCAATGCCCACCGCCAATTCGCTCAACTTAATGGCTGATTGGTTTGTTGCAAAACAATAGTCTACACTTGAGGCTAACCCGACACCACCACCAACGGCTTTGTTGTGCACACGGCCGATGATGAGCTTCGTGCTTTTGCGCATGGCGTTAATGACATGAGCAAAACCACTGAAGAAGCGTGTTCCATCGTGTAGGTCTTGGATTGCGATGAGCTCATCGAAACTTGCACCGGCGCAAAATGCTTTCTCTCCTTCGCTTCGAAGCACGATTACCACGGTGGAAGGGTCTGAACTTACGCGTGTTATGGTATCGCCCAATTCACGCAATAACTCTCCCGGAAGGGAATTGCTTTGGGGATGAAAAAAACTGATGGAGGTTTTTCCACCCTCTGAGGTAACACTTACCTTACCGTTTTCCATGCCGTAAGAAATTAATTAACCACGCTTAGGAAGAGGCACGTAGTCTCGTTTTGTTGACCCAATGTAAATTTGGCGTGGACGACCGATTGGCTCGCCGTGCTCGATCATCTCCTTCCATTGAGCAATCCAACCAGGAATGCGGCCTAGGGCAAACATTACAGTGAACATTTCAGTTGGAATACCTATCGCACGGTAGATAATGCCCGAGTAAAAGTCTACGTTGGGATACAATTTGCGCTCAATGAAATAGGGGTCTTTCAACGCTACCTCTTCTAATTGCTTCGCAATATCTAGAATTGGATCATGAACACCAAGGCGATTCAATACATCATCGCAGGCCTTTTTAATAATCCTTGCACGTGGGTCAAAGTTCTTGTAGACTCGATGTCCGAAGCCCATCAGGCGGAAAGAATCGTTTTTGTCTTTGGCTTTGTCCACCCATTTCTGAACGTTACCACCATCACTCTTAATACGTTCAAGCATCTCAATCACCGCTTGATTTGCACCACCGTGCAAAGGTCCCCACAAAGCCGCAATACCAGCAGAGATTGACGAATAAAGGTTCGCCTGTGACGATCCAACAATACGCACTGTGGATGTCGAACAATTTTGTTCGTGATCGGCATGCAAAATGAGCAATTTGTTCAACGCATCGTCTACTACAGGATCGATTTCATACTCGGCTGTGGGCAAGGCAAACATCATGTGCAGGAAGTTCTGCGTATAGCTGTAGCTATTTTTCGGGTACATTAGAGGATGTCCTACGCTGACTTTGTTCGCCTGAGCCGCCAATGTTGGCATCTTGGCAATGAGTCGGTGCATGGTCAATTCAATGTCTTTGAAAGGACGATTTGGGTTTTGTGCCTCCGGATAAAATGTAGACATACTGGCTATCATCGAAGAAAGAACACCCATAGGATGCGCTCCGGTGGGATATGCTTCGTAGAACCGCTTCATGTCTTCGTGGACCAGCGTGTGGTGGGTAATGCTGCTTTGGAAGTAGTCGAGTTCTTTCTGGTTGGGCAGTTCCCCGTATATGATTAGGTAAGCGACCTCAAGAAAAGATGCGTATTCCGACAACTGCTCAATGGGATAACCACGATACCACAAAACTCCATTATCTCCATCCAAGAATGTGATCGCGCTTTTTGTTGACCCCGTGTTTTTGAATCCGGTATCAAGCGTGATATACCCTGTGGTTTCGAGCAGTTTACTGATGTCTATCGCTTTTTCATTTTCTGTGCCGATGACCACTGGAAGCACATATTCTTTGCCGTCCAAAATAAGTTTTGCTGTTTCGCTCATGACAGTTGAGTAGGTTTCAAAATTTGTGACGCAAGATAGTTAGCCAAGATTCAATCGCAACCAATTTAAAAGAGGAATAAAAAAATAAACGACAATACATCGGTTTTGAAGTTGAGCATCGCGTTTGGCTCAGCAACGAACCAACATTGTCTAAGTTTGTTTTTTCAAAAAAAATCTCTATGGGTTTAAAAAAATGGCGACATCTACCTATTGCGATCATAGTGGTTGCCCTGCTGAGTTCGTTTTTTGTCAAGCCCGCAGATGGCAGACTACGTGTAAATGTCAAGGGGATTTCAAATCGGAATGGCACAATTGCTTTGTTGTTGTTTCGTGGCAATGCGGGGTTTCCATCGGATCCAACCAAGGCCATTGGTTCCGTCACCTTGCCAATTAGTGACCTCACGGTTTCGCATCTGTTCACTCAACTCCCTGCGGGCGAGTATGCAGTGACGGTAATGCACGACGAGAACAAGAACGGAAAACTCGACACCAATTTATTTGGCATACCTGAGGAAGGCATCGGTGTATCGAACAACGCCCTAAATATGTTTGGTCCTCCCGTTTTTCAGGAGTGTGCCATTATGGTTCGCGAAGGCGACAATCAAATTACGATTGAGCTAGACTATTAGATTGCTACTCTTTTTCCGTAGTACTTTCGCCGGATTAAACGTGATTGTATGCGAAAAAAAATCGTGGCAGGTAACTGGAAAATGAATAAGTCGTGGTCTGAGGCCACGGAACTATCAAAGGCTCTCTCAGCTGGGGCAGCATCATTTCCGGAAGATGTGCAGGTGATTATTTCCCCACCTTCGTTGTATTTACTGGGTTTGCAGAAAGAGCTCCCCGCCAATATTGCCTTATCGGCACAGAATTGCTCAGAACACGAAGCAGGAGCATTCACCGGAGAAATCAGCGCGTCAATGTTGAACTCAATTGGGGTGAACCACTGCATCATTGGACATAGTGAGCGCCGACAGTTTTTCGGAGAAACAGATGAAATTATTCGCTTGAAAATCGATGCTTGCCTGCGCAACCTCATAACGCCCATCTTCTGCTGCGGTGAGTTACTGTCTGAGCGAAAGGCCAACAAGCACTTTACCACCGTTTCCGGTCAACTTCAACAAGCGTTATTTCACTTATCATCCGATCAATTGGCTCAAGTGGTTATCGCCTACGAGCCGGTTTGGGCTATTGGTACGGGAGTCACCGCAACCACACAGGAAGCGGAAGATATGCATGCTTTTATTCGCGGATTTATTGCAGAGCATTATGTGGAGACCGTTGCCAACGGTATTCCAATTTTATATGGAGGTAGCGTAAATGCATCCAATGCGGCTGAGCTTTTTTCTTGTCCCAACGTGGATGGAGGTTTGGTTGGAGGTGCATCAATGAAGGTCGCCGATTTCACGACAATTATACTAGCAGCAAAATGAACTACGTAGAAGTGTCCTTCACCCTGCAACCACTCTTGCCCGCCCGCGAGGTTTTGGTTGTGGAGCTCGCAGAGCGCGGGTTTGAGAGTTTTGTAGAAACCGACGAAGGATTAAAGGCATACATTCAAGAGCCATCCTTCACACCAGACGTTTTACAAGAACTTATGGCACAGGCAATTCCGGAACAACGTCTTGAGGTTTCAACGGCAATCATTGAAGACCAGAATTGGAACGCCCAATGGGAAAGCAGTTTCGATCCCATAATTGTTGATGAGCAGTGCCTTATACGCGCGCCGTTTCACTCTGAAGAAAAACGCTTCACTTACACCATAACCATTGAACCCAAAATGTCGTTTGGCACTGGGCACCATGCAACTACACATTTAATCGTTTCAGCGATGTTGCCCATGGATTGTGCCGGGAAAAACGTGTTAGATATGGGTTGTGGCACTGGAGTTTTGGCGATTCTAGCTGAATTGCGCGGGTCGAAAAACATCGATGCGATCGATATTGATGAGTGGGCCTATGAGAATACGTTGGAGAACATAGAGCGGAATGCGTGCCGATATATCCGACCCCTTCAAGGTGGGGCAGAGGCCATCCCTTCTGATGCCCGATACGATTTGATTTTGGCCAATATCAATCGCAACATCCTCACATGCGATATGCATTTTTATGTCAAGCAGATGAACCCCGGAGCGAGCATTCTCTTCAGTGGTTTTTACGAAAGCGATCAACCCGAAATCAGAAGCACAGCTGAGGCACTCGGCCTGACATTCATAACAGCAAAATTGCGCAACGAATGGACCATGATGCACTTCCAACGTTAAACTTTCAACCATCATCAATCCAATGATCGTTCGCGTAACCAAAATATTTTCCTTCGACATGGCGCATGCCCTTTATGGCTATGAAGGGCCTTGCAAAAACATTCATGGTCATACCTACCGCCTGTACGTAACTGTGGCCGGTCGCATCAACGACCAATCAGGACATCCTGAACAAGGTTTGGTGGTCGATTTTGGGAAGATAAAAGACATCACCAAGCGACACATCATTTCGCAGTTTGATCACGCCCTTGTGCTTCATAGGGAAGCGCCGTATACCAAGGATAGTTTTCTTCCCGACAATTTTGAAAAAGTTATTTTATTGGATGTGCAGCCGTCATGCGAGAACTTGATGATGCATTTTCACCACCTTCTGCATGGCGCATTGCCCAAAGAAGTGCGGTTGGTCAAACTAAAATTGGTGGAAACGCCCACCAGTTATGCTGAGTGGTTGGTAGAGGATGGTGATTGATAATCCGCGGAAGGGAGTTCCTTCAGAGCAGATGTCTTTTGAATTCGGGGTCAAAGGGTGAACACTGATTTCCCTCCTAGATTCGTTTGGTATGCACCAGACAATTGCAACTGCTCCATTCATCGCGCAGCATTGGTCATTTTTCAGTATACTTGCCCATCAAAAAACAGATACTACCATGGCTAAGTCAAAAGACGCAAAAAAAAGTGTGAAGAAAGTAGCAACCAAAACAAAAGATGAAAAACGTGCGGATAAGCGCGACAAGAAGCCGAAGTACGATTAAGGCTTATCACTCTCTATAAAAGGTGCCACCAGATCTTGGTGGTGTATTTTAAGCATCGGTGCCGAAGCATCGGAGCGAATTACTTGTTGCCATGGCGCTGACTTTCTCAGGTACAGATTGACCAATATGGCGCAGTTTCGGTCGTTAAACACGAGGGTGTCATTATCTGCTGCTGATCGTTGCGCAAAGGAGGCCGCTTGGTGGTAGCGATTAAAATCATCAACTCTCGCTTCACGTTTGCTGACAACCGCTGGGTAAAGCCCTGCAATCATAACTGCTGAGATAATGCCCACCCAAGCATATCCAATGGCGCGCGTAGTGCGACCATAATCCATCATACGGTCGATACCAAAGGCGAGGAGTAAGCAAGCGAATGGAATGATAAAAATGGCATAGTGGATATCGAACGGTATAGAATGTCCTGAGCGCACCGCCATTACAACGGCGAATATTAGATACATAACCAACGGAAAGGTCACAAACATTACCGGCCTGAAATACTCCGACTTGCGAACCTTTCGAAACACAAAAAACAGGGCTGTGGCGGAAATACCGAACATCAATACTTGCAACAGAAAAAGGGAAGGGTCGTTGAGGTGTCCTCCAAAGATTGAGAGGTAATTGGTTGCGGTGTCATTCAGTATATCGCTTGCATTGCGCACGTGTTCGGGCATCTCACCATTCACTGGCAGGTTCAATTGCCACATTTGCCTCTCGATGTTCATTGGCTTTTTCCCTTGCCAACCTCCATTGAAAAGCCAAATGGAAAAAATCCCAAAGCCTACAATTGCCATAACCGCGTATTGAAAGAGTGCTTTTCGATGGCTATGAAAAAGAGCTACCAAAAACACATGCGATAAAAACACGTAGAGCGTGACGTAGTGTGACAACAGCGCAAGATTGAGCACCAGCACGTAGAGAGGGATATGCAACCAAACATGTCGCTTTGCTACGCTCACTTGATAGATGCTATAGGTTGCAAGCAAAATCATAAACGTAGCGGGCACATAGGCCCGAGCCAACTGACCGTATTCGACCAATACAGGATGAAAACATAACAACGCTGCGGCGATGTTGGCTGTTCTTTCGTTGAATAGTTGCCTACAGAAGTAGTACCCCAAAATCACGGTAAGCACTCCGAAAAAAACCGACAGCGAACGAATCGCAAAATTACTGTCGCCCACAATACCTGCCCACCAAAATAACATCACATTGTATGCGGCAGCGTTTCCACTATCGGCTATGGTTGCAGCTACTACGTTATTAAATGTTCTGTGTGCGCGAAGGTCTTGTTGTGTAAATGTGCTGTCTAGTTCCACGTTTAGGGTTAATTCAGGACTCATATTGGCATCTATGCCATTGACCCTGCACAAAGTCATGAGCTCATTTTGGGTGAGGGACTGAGTCTCGAGGTGATTCAACCGAATCAACAAGGAACAAATAATGAAAAAGCTAAGCAGCGCTGAAGTTCTAATCAAAGTTGCGAGTTGGGGGTCGAAAATACTAATTAATAAACATCTAAACCATTCACTTAATTTCTACACCTCGAAAACCTGCTTTCAGTCGCAAGGCC
>CAMBPD010000079.1 GCA_945869405.1 Chryseobacterium gleum
AAGATCCCAAATATTCCACCCAACTGCCCAAACAAAATGGACTCAATAAGAAACTGTGCGCGAATGGTAGATGAACTAGCTCCGATAGCCTTTCGTGTGCCGATTTCGCGCGTGCGCTCCGTCACAGACACCAACATAATGTTCATCAAGCCAATGGCCGCGCCTAAAAGTGTGATAACTCCAATGATTGAAGCACCAACGGTAATGTTTGAGGTAAGATCGTTCAAGTCGCGAGCAATCTGATCGCTTTTGAACATTTCGAACGTGTCCTCTTGGCCCGGCATATTCCCACGTATTGTGCGCATTAATCCACGCGCCTCATCCATTCCTACATCAATAGTGCGCACATCGGCAACCCTCACATTCAGACTGTAAAACGTCTCTTGCGTTGCCATACTTTTCCGCACATTGGATATGGGCACCAGGCATTGGTTGTCGCCCGACATTCCAAACGTATTCCCTTTACTCTGCAGTACACCTATCACTTGGTAACGGTAATTGCCGATGAAGAGCTCCTTGGCAACTGCCGAGGTGTTCTCAAAAAGTTGCTTCTTGACGTCGGCTCCAATAATGACTGCATTGGTTCCATCCTCCATCTCACCCTCACTAAAATTACGTCCCGACTCCAAGTCATAGCCCGATAGTTCCAAATAACTGGGCTCACATCCCAAGACGCGTATGTTAGGATTTGATTTTACGCTCGCATGCCTAAGCGTGGCGTTGAATGACGCTACGGAAGTCATCGATACAACCGCAGGATAATCATACTCCTTCGTAAAACGATTGGCTTGATTGTAGGTTATTGGCGGGTTCTCGCGCTCGACCTGCCCCCCTCTCCCGCCCATCGAACCTGCTCGCATTGTAAAGGTATTGCTTCCCATGCGACCAAACTCTTTGTTCACCTTGTTCTCTAAGGCTTGAGTGGCTGTGATCATCGCCACCAAGGCCATGATGCCCAAAGCGATAATACCTACCGTGATAACGGCCCGCAATCGTTGACTGCCAATAGCTAGCCAAGCTATTCGCACATTCTCTCGCATGGCAGGTGAAAAAAATCGTTTCATGGATGCTGTAAAACTAACACCAATCAAGGCATGAATAGAGGCATTGCTGAGATTAATCCTGCCTGAAGTTGCGTCACTAATGCTACATTGTGTTGAAGAGGGTAACGATATATTTGCATTCCAAATTAAATCATGATGGAAGCAAAAGAGCATGTGAAATGTTTGATTATAGGCAGCGGACCCGCAGGGTATACAGCAGCCATTTATGCTGCGCGTGCAGATATGAAACCTGTCCTTTATGAAGGAGCGCAACCCGGTGGTCAACTCATGGACACCACCGAGGTAGACAACTTCCCCGGTTATCCTCAAGGCGTTAACGGACCAGCGATGATGGCCGATTTAAAAAATCAAGCCGTTCGATTCGAAACGGATGTCCGCAATGGATGGGTCACAAAAGTCGATTTCACAGGCCCCAAACACTGGGTTGAAATAGACAATGGCAAACACACCATCACAGCAGACTCCATTATTATTTCAACTGGAGCAAGCGCAAAATGGCTAGGCCTACCCAACGAAATACGTCTGCGTGACGCTGGCGGTGGAGTAAGCGCATGCGCCGTTTGTGACGGATTCTTCTACAGAAATCAAGATGTTGTGATTGTGGGTGCCGGAGACACCGCAGCGGAGGAAGCAACATACCTTGCCAAGCTTTGTAGGCAAGTGTACATGTTGGTTCGCAGCGACAAAATGCGCGCTTCTAAAGCCATGCAACACCGCGTAATAAACACGCCAAACATTGAGGTATTGTGGAGCACAGAAACCGTTGATCTCATAGGCGAACAGGGCTTGGAATCAGTGATTGTGAAGAACAGAGAAACGAATGAGCAACGTACACTTCAAGTGACCGGCTTTTTTGTTGCCATCGGTCACAATCCCAACACGGGTGTTTTCAAACCTTGGATAAATACAGACGAGATAGGATACATACTCAACCATCCAGGATCATCCAAAACAAATATTGACGGTGTTTTTGTAGCAGGCGATGCAGCCGACAAAACCTACCGTCAGGCTGTAACAGCTGCAGGCACGGGTTGCATGGCTGCATTAGATGCAGAGCGCTACTTGGCAACTAATGGAATCCATTGATGAAAAAATCAGTCGTGCTATTTTTCGTCTATTTCATGGCAGCGAGCCTGTTCATTCAGGCTCGCTCTTCTCGTTTACACCATTCTCCCCAATGCCTAGCGGATAGCATTCAGCCATTCCCTGCAGCGGAATTGTTGGGTCAGTTCGACCCGACAACTCACCCAGACTTCATTAAAATCTCTAGCACCTTTTCGTCTAAGCCCAACCTCTACATGCGCAAGGAAGCCTACGATGCATATATCCAAATGCATAAGAAAGCGACCTCAGAAGGAATCAATCTTATCATTCTTTCCGCTACCCGAAACTTCAATTATCAGAAGTCTATTTGGGAGCGTAAGTGGCAGCTAGAAAAGTATGTTGGGAAAAGTGATATGGATAAGGCTCGCGACATTTTAAAGTACAGCAGCATGCCTGGAACAAGCCGCCATCATTGGGGTACAGACATTGACCTGAATAGTCTCGAACCCGGATACTTCAAACAGGGAAAGGGGAAAATCATCTACGACTGGCTATGTATAAATGCTTCAACGTTCGGCTTCTCGCAAACCTACACCTCTAAAACCAACGGCCGTGTGGGCTATGAAGAGGAGGCGTGGCATTGGAGCTATATGCCACTTGCTCGAGAAATGCTTTCGCAGTTTAACCAAACCATTTCCTACGAAATGCTAACGGGCTTCAAGGGCTGTGAACAAGGTTCAAGCATGCGCGTGTTTGAGGTCTTTGTGAATGGTATTGATGAAAGGTTGAAAAAATAAAAGTCCCGACAATGTCGGGACTTTCGCTTTAAGTAGGGTGATCGATGGGGATCGAACCCACGACAACCAGAACCACAATCTGGGGCTCTACCAACTGAGCTACGACCACCGTGTAAAACGCGGGTGCAAATTAAGTGCAATTTTTCTATTCTGCCAACAACAAATTCATGTAAACGTTTCCTTGTAGATTGCAGGCACGAAATACGGTGATTCACAAGCGACTTTCCATATTGTTTACTTCGAGCTGGTATCCCAGCAAGGTTCACTCTACAGTGGGCAACTTCGTGCAGCGCCATGCAGAGGCTGTTTCTACAGTGTGCGATGTTTGGGTATTGTACGTGGCCTCAATGCCACAATGGCAAGGCCCCCCGCGCATAGAAGAGCACTGTGAGAAAAACGTAAACACCGTTATCGTGCTCTGTAGACCCGGATTTTTCGCGAAACGTAAAGCCTTTATCAAAGGAGCCTACCACTTGATGCGCTCCAAGAATCTCCATTTCGATGCAGTGCATCACAATATACTCTGGCCTCATGGCTGGCAACCGCGGTGGCTGAGAAACAAATTCAAACTCCCATACATCGTAACAGAACATTGGACGGGGTACGATCTGTCGGTGTCCCGAAAAAGACATCCGCTCTTGCGATGGATGTCGCAATTCGGAACTTCTGGAGCTTCCTTCATCTGTCCTGTGACATTAGATTTACAAAAAAAGATGGAGGCATTCGGCATCCAAGGCCATTATAAGGTGGTGCCCAATGTGGTTGACACGTCCATCTTTGAACTCCGAACGCCTTCGCTAGGCGCAGTGCGATTTATTCATATAAGCTCGCTTGTCGACGATCATAAAAACATCAGCGGCATACTACGCGCATGGAAAAAAGCTACCGAAGTGAACCCACAAATGCACCTTTCACTGGGAGGAGACGGGCCAATAGAGTATTGGAAAAACGAAGCGGAAAAATTGAATATCCCAAGTCATACAATCGATTTCTTCGGAGAAATAGCCTGGCATGAGGTCGCGGAAAAAATGAAAAATAGTGACACCTTAGTCCTGTTTAGTAATTACGAAAACCTTCCCTGTGTGATCGTAGAGGCATTGGCCTGCGGACTGAGTATCATTAGCACACACGTTGGCGGCATCAGCGAGCACATCACGCCTGAGCGGGGAATACTTGTTGCGCCTGCGGATGAAACGGCTCTTTTGGAAGCTCTTTTGTCTATGGCTCAAACACATACCCAATACAGCGCAACCACTCAACGTGCCTATGCCATTCAACACTTCAGCAAGCAGTCGGTTGCAGAGCAATTTCAAGCCATCTATTTGTCGGCCATCAACGATTGATTATTTCCCTTTTTTGTAGAAGAAAATAATGATCAGTGGCGAAATCAATAACTCCGCTATAAGCGCGATGAAGAGCGTTAGGCTTATGAGCAGCCCGATATAAAAAGTACCCAGAAAATCGGATAAAATCAAGGTTAGAAATCCTCCACTCAAAATCAATGTAGTCACTACCATAGCCTTACCTGTTGTCAAAAAGGTTCGTTTCACGGCATAGATCGGGCTAAGACCTTCCCTCAACAATGTGCGCACTCTGGCCAAAAAGTGTATGGTATCGTCAACGGCAATACCAAAGGCGATATTAAAAACGATTGAGGTTGTAACCTTCAAAGGGATGCCTGCAAAACCCATGATACCGCCCACAATCACCAATGGGATTAGGTTGGGAATAATCGTAAGGATGATCATCTTAGGAGATTGATAGACCGCACCCATGATGAGGCCAATCACCGCTACAGATAGCAAAAGATCCCACACCATATTCTCCACCAAGTAGCGATTATTCAAATCGATTAAATGTGCCGTTCCTGTAACTTTATAATTGAATGAAGTCTTACAATTCTGTTTTACAAACTCATCCAAACTGAGATTCAACTGCTCGTAGTGTTTGCGTCCATAATCTCCAATTTTACCGGCAATACGGAGCACCTTACCTTCTTTGTTGTAGTGCATGTCGAGAATAGTGGCAAACTCCTTTCGTTGGAGCAATTTGTTCATCCTGCGCAGCTCTAGACTGTCTGTGGGTATCGTATAAAAATCACGCACACCCGCATTGGAAGCTTGATTTGCATTCTTCAGTATTTCGGTATACGACACAAGTGCGCCAACGCCGTAAACCTCGCGCAACCAATAATTCAATGTGTCCAAATCGTGTAGAAATGCCGCGTCATTAAGCTGATCTGGATTCTCCAACATAACAGCCATTTCAAAAGGACGACAACCAGAGAAATGCTCCTCCATGTAAAAGAACTCCTGCTTCAATCGATGATTATCGCGAAGATCCTCTAGCATCTTATTGTCTACCTCAACCAAGGAAATACCATATATGCTCAGTCCACACACGGCTAAGGTGCCAGACACCACGTAATACTTTCGATTCAAAATCCACCGCAACGAGCGATGAAGCTTGGTTGTCCAAAAGTCGTCGGACATAGCGTATGAATTTAGCCTAACGGGTTTAGCTAAAAACAAAATGGCCGGCAGCATACTGTAAGTTAATCCATAGGCCAACATGATGCCCACAGAGGTATATATACCGAATTTGCTAATCGGTTCGATATTCGAAAGAACGAGCGTGAGAAAACCAATTGAGGTGGTAACGGCCGTCAGAAACGTAGCCAAACGGATACTCTTGAACGCGTATCTGATTGCATCGCGCTTCTCTCTGCCATTACGCAGTTCTTGCATGTATTTGGTAAGCACATGAACCGAATCACTCATCCCCACAACAAAAATGATAGTGGGCAATACCGTTAGCATCAAATCCAAGTCTTTACCTAGAAGGCCGATAAAGCCTAATGTCCATAGAATGGAAACGAGGACGACAAGAGTTGGGATGATTATTCCCCATACCGAGCGAAAAGCAACATAAAGAAAAAGAGTGGTAAGAACAAGGCTTAAGGAAATGAAGAGAAACAGCTCGTGGATCATGAGTTCCACATATAGTTTCTGGCCCAAAGCTCTACCTATAACGTGCGTTTTCGGAAAATCGAACGATGCAACCAGCGACTCGATTTCCGCCGATAATTGGTCGCAACCGGCCTTTGAAAGTTTTTCTGTATGGCGGAGGTTGATGGCTACGGAATGATAGTCCTCTGCGAAAAACCATCCCGTAAGTTCATTTGAATTGCCCAACTCCACAGAGTCAACTGAATAAAACTCTGGACTTTCCCAACGCAACAGTGGAACTTCCATAATCTGTCCCATGACGGGATCACGCACAATCCTTTTGAGCTGTGTGGGCCCCACAGCAGCAGTTACATTGTCGAGCTGCGATAAGCGCCTAGTTAGACTATCTACTTTCTGTAGGAAGGACTTTTCGAAAACCGAACCTTGATTTTCAAGCGCGACGATGAAGAAATCATTGTCTGTCTCGAACGAATCTCGAAGCTTGATGTAGAAATCTGTTTCCGGATCATTCTGAGGGAAGAAAGCCTCAAAGTCATAACTGAACTTCAGTTTTTGAATGAGGGCGACACTTCCCAAAGAAAGCAACACCACCCCAAAGATGATTCCGAACGCAAATTTCCTTGTCATATCAGGACTTCAAACAAATTTAACACCTGATAGTTTTCAAGCACAGAAAGAAAAACACTAGGACTTCTTCAGTGAGTCACGAATTTCCTCGAGTAATTGTTCTGAGCGATTTACTTCTGGCGCGGGAGCAGGTTCAGCTGTGCGCATCTTATTCATAGCCTTTATAACGAGAAACATAACTATGGAGACAATTACAAACTCTATTGCGATAGAAATGAACGTTCCATAAGCGATTACAGGACCAATTTCCTTTGCATTTTGCAACGATAAGCCGCTTCCAGTTGCTTCTGCAGCTTCACGCGCCAAGCGAACATTTTCCGAAAGAGGATAATATAAGTTTGAAAAATCATGCCCATCTATCAATCCCACCAGCGGCAACACCATTCCGTCAATAAAGGCCGAAACCACTTTCCCAAAAGCAGCACCCATAACAAAAGCCACTGCCACCTCAATTAAATTTCCGCGTAGTGCGAATTGCTTAAATTCTTTGATCATTTTTTTACTTGTTTTGTCAAATATAAAAAAAGGGCCTGCAATGCAGGCCCTTTTTATTTTTCATCGTCTCTAAGAATTACTTCTTTTCGTCTTTCACCTCTTCAAAGTCAACATCAGTTACTTCTGCATCCTGGGGGCCTGCGTTGCCGCTTGCTTGACCTTCACCGGAAGATGCATTGTACATATCTGTTGTAGCAGAGCTAAACATAGTATTCAAATTCTCGATTGCCGTTCTGCATCCGTCTACGTCCTTTTCGGCGTGTACTCTCTTCAGCTCCGCCAATGCGCTTTCGATTGGTTCCTTTTTGTCGGCCGGAATTTTATCTCCAAACTCCTTCATTTGCTTCTCTGTTTGGAAAATCAACGTGTCTGCCTGGTTGATAGTATCCACTTGCTCACGCGCCACACGGTCACTTTCAGCATTCAATTCAGCTTCACGCTTCATCTTTTCAATGTCCTCTTTACTCAAACCCGAAGAAGCCTGAATGCGGATGTTTTGCTCTTTGCCCGTTGCTTTGTCCTTGGCACTTACGTGGATGATACCGTTGGCATCAATGTCGAAAGTCACCTCAATTTGTGGCACACCACGCGGAGCAGAGGGTAAACCATCCAAATGGAATCTTCCAATGGTGCGGTTATCCTTCGACATTGCACGCTCGCCCTGCAATACGTGAATCTCTACACTTGGCTGGCTATCGCTGGCAGTAGAGAACACTTCACTCTTCTTGGTCGGGATCGTTGTATTCGATTCAATCAACTTGGTCATTACACCTCCCATGGTCTCGATACCTAGGGCAAGTGGAGTAACGTCGAGAAGCAAAACATCCTTCACTTCACCCGTTAAAACGCCGCCTTGAATGGCTGCTCCAACAGCAACTACCTCATCAGGGTTAACACCTTTCGATGGCTCCTTACCAAAGTATTTCTTCACCGCATCTTGAATGGCTGGAATACGCGTAGAACCACCAACCAATATCACCTCATCAATATCTTTAATGGAGATACCCGACTTCTTCAAAGCGCTTTCGCATGGAGCGATGGTGCGTTGAATAAGACTGTCTGCCAACTGTTCGAACTTAGCACGTGTCATGGATTTCACCAAGTGCTTTGGAATTCCGTCTACAGGCATGATGTAAGGCAAGTTGATTTCTGTTGACGTAGTCGAAGAAAGTTCAATTTTTGCCTTCTCAGACGCTTCCTTCAAGCGCTGAAGAGCCATTGGATCCTTCATCAAATCGAATTGGTTACCGTTTTCGTTTTTGAACTCTTGCACCAACCAATCGATAATAACTTGGTCGAAATCGTCGCCGCCCAAATGTGTGTCACCATCGGTCGCTAGCACTTCAAAAACACCATCACCCAACTCCAAAATGGATACATCATGTGTACCACCTCCACAGTCAAAAACGACGATTTTTATATCCTGTCCCTTCTTATCAAGACCGTAGGCCAACGCAGCCGCTGTAGGCTCATTGATGATGCGCTTCACCGTTAGACCGGCAATTTCACCGGCTTCCTTGGTAGCCTGGCGCTGTGCATCGTTAAAGTATGCAGGTACTGTAATAACGGCTTCTGTTACTTCATGACCCAAATAATCTTCAGCTGTCTTCTTCATCTTTTGAAGAATCATGGCAGAAATTTCTTGAGGAGTATAGTTCCTGTCATCAATTTTCACGCGTGGCGTGTTACCATCACCCTTGACAACTTTGTAGGGAACTCGGCCCGCCTCCTTGCTGCACTCATCGTAGCTACTTCCCATGAAGCGCTTGATGGAGTAGATTGTTTTGGTTGGATTGGTGATTGCCTGACGCTTGGCCGGGTCGCCTACCTTACGTTCGCCGCCCTCTACAAATGCCACCACAGATGGCGTAGTGCGCTTGCCTTCGCTATTGGAAATTACTACTGGCTCGTTGCCTTCCATTACGGCAACGCAGCTGTTGGTAGTTCCTAAGTCAATGCCTATTACTTTGTTCATGATATTGATTTTCTTTTGTTTGAACGATTTGTTATTCAACGGAGCCCGCTTTTCAACCACCTTGCCATCCCCGTAATTTGCTCAGCGTGCTGAAATTGTGTCAGTTTTAGCGACTATGACATTCGCTTTTGTGACACCAATGAATGAAGAAACTTACTTTTTGTCGCAATTTTCAAGCAATAACGTGTCGAACACGTTGGGAAAATCAGTCAACAAGCAAAAATTAAACTTAGCCCCACCCGCGGTGGTTATCGAATTCACGTTTACTTCATTTAAAAAACATACAAGGCAAGGATTAAATAGTATTTCCTGTGCAACTTTGACAAGTGAAAAACACACGGAATACCCCCCCCCGAACCGTAGCCATTCGCCTCTGTGTATTGTTTTTTTTATGGACACCGACATGGTTGCATGCTCAAAAAGTGGCGGTAGTGCTAAGTGGCGGCGGTGCCACGGCTCTGGCGCATGTCGGATTCCTTCAGGTGTTGGAAGAAAGCAACATCCCCATAGACTACATTAGTGGAACCAGTATGGGAGCCGTTGTAGCTGCTATGTATGCCTCTGGCTACTCTGTAGCGGTAATAGACAGCCTTGTTCGCTCAGAAGAATTTCTCGATATGGTCACCGGAAACCGAAACGACCAGCTAGACTTCTACTTCAAAAACGCTGAGCATGACGCCTCCTTTGGTTCGTTGCGGCTAGCTAGTGGTAATCTGATGAGCAACGCGCTCCCCGCTAATCTCATCAACCCAGTGTTGTTGGATTGGAAACTCATGGAAGGCTTTAGCCAACCAGACGCAGCATGTGGCGGGAATTTCGACAGCCTGTACATCCCATTCCGCTGCCTCGCCGCAGATATTGAAAACAAACAAGAAATTATCTTTCGCAACGGACCACTGAATGTAGCTGCTCGTGCATCGTGCACCTATCCTTTTTATATACCCGCCAGACGAGTCGACGGACAATTACTCTTCGACGGAGGGATTTACAACAACTTCCCTATCGACATGGCATACCGCGAGTTTCACCCGGATGTGATTCTTGGTTGCAACGTATCGGGAAGCACTCCGAAAGCCAATGAAGACGACCTTATTTCGCAATTGCAGGCTATGATCTTGTTCCGCTCAAACCCGCAAGTACCCATTCAAAATACGGTCATCGTGAGCCCCAAGCTAGAAGGCATATCCACTTTTGACTTTGAAAAAATAGACTATGCCATCGAAATGGGATACAAAAAAACACTCGAAGAACTTCCCAGAATTAAACTTGCTGTTAGCCGTGAGACGGCTTTGCAACAGAAAAACATTGAACGCAAACGATTTCAAGAGCGTTTTCAGCCCCTCATTATTGAGGGCATTTTCATTGATGGATTAAAGAAGACGCAGCGTAGATATGTCCAAAAAATAATGTCCAAAAACGATGATGCCGTTCATTTATCCGCAATAAAATCACGCTACTTCAAACTCTTCGGTGACGACAAGATAAGTACCATCTTTCCTACCACTACGTTTCAAGCCGAAAAGAAAACATTCGCTCTGCATCTGGATGTAAAAAAAGAAAAAGACCTCCTTCTTGCGTTCGGTGGAAATTTCTCTTCTCGTTCCATAAACACGGGGTTCATCGGGCTTAAGTATAATTTATTTGGCTTGACCTCTACAACCCTCTCGGCCAACAGTTATTTCGGAAGATTCTACGGATCGGTTCACAGCGATATCCGATGGGATATATCCGGCCAAGTTCCCATCAGTGTGCAAGGAGGTTTCACCTTCAACCGTTGGGATTTCTACAAAAGTCTTTCAACATTTTTTGAAGATGTGAAACCATCTTTCATCCTCATGAATGAACGATTTGGAAATCTTAGCCTGTCAACCCCAATTGGAATTAAAGGAATAGTTCGTGCCGAAGGATTTTACACTCATCAGTTCGACGAGTACTATCAAATTACAAATTTCATTTCAACAGACACGACTGATCGCACTGAGTTCAACGCCTGGGTTGGAAAAGTAAGCTATGAAAGAAGCACCTTCAATCGGAAGCAGTTCGCAAACTCTGGCTCATTCATTCAATTGAGCTTAAAAGGTGTGCAGGGGGAAGAATTCAGCATACCGGGATCGACTTCTCAATTGCGCGACACCACCAAAACAACACATTCGTGGTATAGTGCAAAACTGAATTATCAAAATTATTTCATCCATGGTAAGCGGGTAAAAACAGGATTCCTTCTGGAGGGAATTTGGAGTACACAAGATTTCTTCAACAATTATATCTCCTCATCCATTGCAGCTCCTGCATTCAATCCTTTGCCCGAAAGCCGTACCTATTTCATGCCACAGTTCCGCGCGCATTCCTATGGCGCACTCGGTCTTATGAATGTATTTACCTTCACAAAGAATGTCGAACTCCGCATTGAAGGCTATGCGTTTCGACCCTTTGCTTCTATCGTCCGTGATGAACTCGGAAAAGCTGCATACGACCGCAGTCCTGTCATGCTTTACATGGGTTCGGGCACGTTAATAGCGCACACCCCCCTAGGCCCCATTAGTTTTGGCGCCAACTACTACGACAAGAAAGACGAACGATGGAGCTTCATATTCAATTTCGGTTACATCCTTTTCAACAGATCACCACGCGAATAAAAAAAGGGTCTTGCGACCCTTTTCAATGTTACCCTGCGATAGTATCGTAGGTGATTTTGTACTCTTTATCTTCGGGGAAATATTCCAATCCCAAATCTAGCCATTCCTTTGCTGAGCTCTTACTAGAACCAGCTAAGTTCGTGGCGTGTATGGTTAGAGCGTACTTCAACAAGTTTAGTTCTTCGAGGGCTGTGCCCGCTTTTTTCTCGGTCAAAATTGCCTTTGCCTTTGCCAATGCCATATCTGACTCCTTCTTGGCCTTCATCAATCCGTGCACAACACCCATCATCAATTGAGCTCCTGCATCATTAGGGTCGATATCCAGTAATTGATCATACAGCTGCTTGGCCTTGCTATACTTCTGAGTATCCATCATTGTTTCTGCCTGGGCAGCAGCGGCGCCCCGAATTTGTGCGATGTAGTCTTCATATTCAGACAAGTACTTTTTTTCTTTGTCTTTACCGCCGTATTTCGAAATGTATTTCATCGCATCCTTAAATGCAGTAGGATACTTTTCTTTGAACTCGTCACGCTTCGACATCTCATAAAAACACCGACTCATAAACATGTACGGAAGTGGGTCTTTTTTGGTCTTCTCATCGAGTGTGTAGCCTTCAGCTTTGTAAAGGCATTTCTCATATTTTTCAGTTACAAACAAGGTAAGCAAATCCTTGTATTCATTATCAGTTTGTGCTTGGATAGGCTGAAATGCAATCAGGGCTAAAATCAAGAGAGGAAATAACTTTTTCATAGGTTCTATTGTTTGTGGGTGAGGTTTACCAAAATGGTGCCTAAAATGGAACCGCTTCACCCACGGCAAAAATGAGCAAAAAACCTTGAGTTCAACACATTCCTTTTACGATTCGTCTGCGGCCTGCCTAGATTGGTTTGAATCGATGGGCTGGAAAGCCGCTTCATTTCA
>CAMBPD010000080.1 GCA_945869405.1 Chryseobacterium gleum
GAAAAGTTCAACATAATTAAGGACAACTCATGGAACTCAAGCTCTGGTAAAAACAGAACGAAGGTCTTGTTCTGGTGAACTACCAAGTCTGGACCAAGGCGATCAATATGAGTATACAACTTTTGGCGTATGAGGTTGGAAATGAAATGCTCCTGAGCAGGACAAATCGCATCCGAAAGCCACATAACCCCAATTTGATTCATGAACGGTGTGAGCACGTTTAGATAAGTATGCTCCAGACCTTGCGATGCAATTCTCAGGTCTACAATACTGTTGAACAAAGCTTCGTCAAAGTTCAACATAGCAAGCTTAAGAGTACCTATTAGAGTGTCGTCGTTTTGAATAGAGGTCGCATAATGCTCTACCAGCTTTGCCATCTTGTCTTCTGCTAGTGAAGCAATCTCGGAGATTTTATGCCCACGATTGTTAAGCAGACTCACGTTCAACAGCGTTTTCAATTCCCTATCGGAATATTTGCGAATATTTGAGCCTGTGCGTTCCGGCTTGAGTAAGCCATAACGTTGTTCCCAAATACGAATGGTGTGTGCCTTTATGCCCGTGTAACTTTCAAGGTCTTTTATACTAAATTCTTGCATAAGAATAGAGGATTATGAAGTAGGAACAAGACGAGGCTGCTAAAAGTTCAATTACGCACCCAATTCAACCGCACATATTAACGGTTGTTAATCTTTGCCTCCACTTTGAAGCCGTTGAGACAAACTGCAGAAGTACCTTCGCGCCATGTTTTATCTCGCAAAAAACACTTTCACTTGTCTGCTCATGGTGCTGCTCATGAGTGCGCACATGCTCGCTCAAGTTGCGCAAGTGCAATTCATACACAACAGCGCAGACACAACTATAGCCGAGGTCGATATTTGGATTAATTCTGCCTTGTGGGTGGAAAATATCGCATATCACGAGGCCACGCCCATGATGCCTGTAGATGTCAGTGAGGCTTCCCAATGGGAATTGCGCAACTCCAACGATTCTACTGAGATACTTTTCTCCTGGACGGCGCAACTTCCTCCAACAAGCAAACACATTTTTGTTTTGCACGGCGTGAATGAATCGCTTCACTATACGCCCTTGCAGCCTCTTTCTGTTGCACAGTTTGATAACGCGCTGGAGTTAAGTGCATCGGCTTCAAGTATTGATGTACTATTTTTTCAAGGCTCAACCGATTTGGATACTGTAGACATTGCAGAAACACAGCTCTTCGAACTCACGGCCTTCGATCAGCTTGCCTATGGCGCATTTTCAGGATATGTCAATCTCTTTACGGCCGACTACGGTTGGAGCATCCTTAATGCTGAAGGGAATGCCAACTTAGGCGAATTCTCACTTCCAATCTCCTCCCTCAACTGGGCGGGCAAGGCGATAACCATTGTGTCGGGTGGGTTCTATAATCAAACCAACAACAACAATGGTCAAGCCCTTGGTCTATGGGCCACAACACGCGCTGGCGGGCCGATGGTTTGCTTGCAACCCATTCAGTGGAACTTGTCTGCGAACGTTCAATTCCTGCACAACTCGGCTCTTCCCGCAGCGCAAAGCGTGCGCATCGAAACAGATGGCAACTTGTGGCAATCCAACCTTCAAATTCACGAGGCCACATCCTTCCTCCCATTCCCCGCAGGAAAAGATGTCGTTGTGCGCGTAAACTCTAATCTCTTGGGTAGCCCAATGGATAGTATATGGTGCGACACGTTGCACCTCTATAGCGGAGGCGATTACCAGTTGTATTGGTTTGGTGGAGAGTCGTCGCAGTCACCTGCTAGGTTGCTCATTCACTCCTATGAAAACGCCTCCGAAATGGACTCTGCAACAGCGGTTCTGAGACTCTTCAATGGCACTTCCCTCTGGCCTGAGATTAGCCTGCTTGCCGATACACTCACCCAATCTGTGCTCTTTCAAAACGTGCCCTATGGTGGGGTAAGCGATACAATCTCACTTCCGCTTCAACATACTGAATGGCTCATCTATGCCCTTTCCGACAGCATCACCGCACTGCAAGCACCTTTAGACACGCTAGGGTATGAGCACCGCAAAGTAACAGCACTCACCTTTTTAGAAGCCAACAACTCAATACCTGATGTGTGGCTTAGCACCGAATTGGGAGGCGCTATGCATCGGCTAAACACACTTGTTATACCGCCTAATCCTATATTCTGTGAAGTGCAGTTTGTGCATGCCTCTGCAGACACCCTTCTTCAATCAATTGATGTGTGGCTTGGTGACTCACTGGTATACGACCAACTAAATTTTGAAACAGCGACCCCCTTTATTTCACTTCAATGCAACGATCCCTTGCAACTGCGCATAACCCGACACAACGAAACGACGACTGCACTTCATTCTGATACGATTGCTTTGCAAGCAAGCCAAAAACATCGTCTTATTCTTTGGGGAATAGCAGACACAGAGCAATACAACCCTTCACCCGCTCTAAGATGGCACGTTGCCAACGCAATTGAAACTAACGCAAGTAATCCATCTGAATTCGACCTCGACTTTTTCCATGCGGCAACAGACCTCGGCAGTGTAACAGTCAACGAGATTTCCGCGCCAATCAATCCACTTTGGGAGAGTATCGAAAGCGGTGGGCTGTCGTCAACCCAAACCCTCAACGCGTCGGTAAATTATGGCATAGAACTTCGCAACACCCCGACTCAATTCCTATATCAAACCTACGCACTTCCTTCGCTGACAAACGGATGGCAGCAAAAAGCAATTACCTTGTTGAGCACCGGATTCCGACAACCAGCGAATAATAGTGGCGGACAATCGATGCAACTTTGGGCGCTGGAACCTTCCGGAAACATGACCGAGCTGACGGCATTTGTTGGGGTTGAGAAACAAAGCTCATTGAATCCCTTGACGCTCTTCCCCAATCCGACCCAAGAGTTTCTCACTATACGAGCAAGCACCTTCACGACTGGCCTCGCGGAAATTCAGTTAATGGACTTGATGGGAAAAGTGGTCTATGAAAAAGTCGTCGCAACGCATGAAGGACGAATAGAAGCGCTCATTTCAATTGACTTCCTCCCCGTTGGTTATTACCACGCGTGCATTCAATTCGAAAACTCCGTCAGTTGCTCTCCGTTTACCATTGCCCGATGAACACCACTATATGTGCAGCGCCAGGGTGTCGGTAATTTCTAATCCATATGCATCGAGCCCTGCTCTGCGGTGCTCTGGATGATTGGTAATGATGCGCATTCTTCGAACGCCGACCGCTCGTAAAATTTGAGCACCAATTCCAAAATCACGATTATCCATAGCATGTGAAGCATGCTCCCCTGTGGAGAGCAACTTCTGCATATCAGACAATAAGCCTCCATGAGCACCCATACGGTTTATATAGACCAGCACTCCTTTGCCCTCGCGTTCAATTAACTGAAGAGCCGCCTCCAATTGAGAACCCTGGGAATCTTTTCGAAGATTGAATATATCGTCAAGCATGTTCGAAGAATGAACGCGAACGGGTATCGACTCATCGTCGTTCCAAACCCCTTTCACTAGAGCGACATACTCTTTTTGCTCAATCGTTTGGCGAAAGCCTACCAATCGAAAATCTCCGTAAGCCGTAGAAATGTTGTGTGATGCTACCTCCTCGATAAGAGTTTCTTTGCTAAGTCGGTAGGCGATAAGATCGCGGATTGATATCAATTTCAAATCAAACTGGCCCGCTATCTCCATGAGTTGAGGCAAGCGTGCCATGGTGCCGTCATCATTCATGATCTCCACAATGGCTCCCGCGGGTGCAAGTCCAGCCAATCGGGCAAGATCGACCGCCGCCTCGGTATGCCCGGTGCGACGCAACACGCCTCCACTCTTGGCTTTTAACGGAAAAATATGCCCCGGCCTTGCAAAATCTGAAGGCTTAAAACCGGGTGTGACAAGTGCCTGTATGGTTTTTGATCGATCTTGAGCGCTTATGCCCGTGGTGCAACCGTGTCCGAGTAGATCGATAGAGACGGTAAAAGCTGTTTTATGTGGATCCGTATTGTTGGCAACCATCATTTCAAGATCCAGCTGCTGACAAGTCTCGTCTGTAACTGCCACGCAAATCAAACCGCGACCATGCTTCGACATGAAATTGATGGTCTCTGGTGATACGCGTTCGGCAGCGACAATAAAATCGCCTTCATTCTCGCGATCTTCATCATCCACTACAATCACTAATTTACCTGCGCTTATATCCAAAAGCGCATCTTCGATGCTATCCAACTTTCGCAATTCCCCACCGTTTTCCATAGTTGCAAAATTACGCGCAGACAAAACAAGGCAAACATAAAATGTTAGACAACGGAAAGAACGCTTAGGTACTTTCGGATGAACACATTCATTTCACTCGACTTGTATTGCATGATATACCGTGGATGTGCCAACGCCTCTATGCGTTCAAACCAGCTGTGCTCCTTGTTCAACCCTTGAAGGAAACGAACATTCTGGCCTGTTCCCAAACAATATACGACACTTCTGTCGATAGGCCAACCCAGCTGTTTTTCCATACACTCAACGATGAATGGTGTAACGGCTTGCCGCAAGGCATCATTATCGTAGTAGTTGTAGTTGACTTGTTTTCCATTTTTCGCAACTACAAATCCCAACGGGCATATGGAGGAGACCAAGAATTGACTATAAAACACATCTACGCCACCAAACGCATCAATGACACGATATAGATAGGCACTGCTACTCTCGTGAGTCAAATCATCGGTTGAACCCAATCCGAAATAATCGAATAAGCGCTTCGTGTCGGTGAATGGCACACCCGTTTGGCCCGCGCCTAATCTTCCTGGATTGATTCCAAGAATGAGCCTCCTTGTGTTCGAATCCGAATAAAACCTATCATAGAAAGCATCTGACCAAGCGAGCGCATGCGCATGGTCTCTGTAAGGGTTCATGGTTGAAATACCATCCGGAAGTCGAGCTGTAATAGTCAACTTACGGTTGAACTCCTTAAGCTCTCGAGAGAAAATACAGCGGTGCATTGTGTTTTTTCTTAAGGAAGCAAAGTTCGAAACAACCTTTCCAACAAAAATGATGTCTTTGAAATATATTTGGACTCCGCATTTCAGGAATTAAACTTTACTATGAAGTGGAAATCAAGCATATTTATTTTGATGGCAATTTTTGCTTTGGCGTTTGCTGCCTGTCGCAAAGAAGATGACAAGCCGATGCCTGAAGAACCTGAGCCAACTCCCGACACGGGCGTTCGATTCAACTTACAAGAGGTGCCATATCCCAACCTTTCGGATTACCGATTCTTTGTTGACTCTTTAAACCTGATGCACGCCAATGCTGGAGTGCTTCCCTACGACGTGATTACACCTTTGTTTTCCGATTACGCCAAGAAAAGTCGATTTATTTGGATGCCCGACGGCACTGCCGCGCAGTATGTAAACGATCATACTGTGCTCGACTTCCCAGACGGAACAGTAATGGTTAAGAGTTTCTACTACGACAACGTAATCCCCTCAGGAGATCGAAAAATCATTGAAACTCGATTGATTTATAAGAAAAATGGCGAATGGAAATTTGCCGATTATATCTGGAACGAGGAACAAACTGAAGCCACCTTCGATTTAGAAGGAGCCTACAAAAACATAGAATGGATTGATGCAAACGGAGTAACGCAACAGGTTAACTATAGAATCCCCAGCGAGGTAGAATGCTACACCTGCCACAAGTTCGATGACCAAGCGACTCCCATTGGGCCGAAGCCACAGAACCTTAATAAGATCATCTCTTACGATGATGGATTCAAAAATCAACTTGAAAAATGGTCAGAGGTAGGGTATCTCAATGCCAATTACCCAGAAGAAATTGTTACCGTTGCTGATTGGACCGATCCAACGCAATCACCGGAAAATCGATGGAGAGCCTACGTCGATATCAACTGCGCTCATTGTCACCGAGAAGGTAGCCATTGCGATTACCGCCCAATGCGATTGGCGTGGAATGAAACAAGCGACCCTGTGAACCTCGGCGTTTGCACTACCCCAGAAGAACCTATTGAGCCGCAGTTAACCCACATCATTTCACGAAGCAACGTGAACCGATCTATGATGTACTACCGACTCAATACAACTGCAGAACAATTCCGCATGCCTCTTTTCGGTAGAACCATAGTGCACCAAGAAGCTATCTTACTCCTAGAGCAATACATCAATTCGCTCAATCCTGTATGTCCATAAACCACCCAAAACCACAAATGAAAAAAATCTACCTACTCCTCAGCATTTTCGCAGCATCACTAAATGCAGTAGTCGCTCAAGACAACTGTGCCTCTGCGTTGGCAATTGAGCCAGGCAACTACATTGTAACGCTCGTAAACGGAAACGAAACACCCGCCATTACATGCTCCGGAGCCATCGGCGGGGCTGAATTTGCCGAGTGGTTCACCTATACTCCAGATGCAAACTACTACATGACTGTCAGCTCATACTTAGAAAGTGTGCCTCCTACAGACACGCGCATGCATATTTACACAGGTGCTTGTGGTAACTTGAGTTGTGTGGGTGGGAACGATGACGGCGGTCCGGGCTATAGCTCAATCGCATCCATGAACGTAATGGCCGGTGTAACCTACACCATCGTGTGGGACAACTACTGGACAAATGCAGGATTCACATTCAGCCTGTCTATTGGCAACCCTATTGAAACCTTTATCGATTTCAATGCTATTACCTCTCCTGTGGGATCACCACTCGGGGCAATCGATATGAATGCAGACTACATTGACGATCTCGTTGAACCTGCGGGTCAAACCCTCAACATCGCATTTCAAGAGCCAGATGGATCGTTCAATGTGGTTGCCAATCCAATTTCCGGCGACGTCTACACAGATCCGTATTGGAGCTTGTGCGGCGGAGACCTCGATGGCAACGGATACAATGACCTCCTCTATGCAGGTGGGGCCGCAAGTTTTATTTGGGCCGACGACTCGGGTTCATCCTACAGTGAAACAGGCGACGAAAGCTATATTTTCTGTCAACGCTCCAACCTTGTAGACATCAACAACGACGGTAACCTCGACGCGTTTGTATGCCACGACGTGCAGCCCAATGTATGGTACATCAACAACGGAACTCAGCTTTTCGATTGGAACCAGGGCGGCCTTGGCGACACACCCGATGGTGGAAATTATGGTTCTGTGTGGATCGACTACGACAACGACTGTGACATGGACATGTTTATTGCGAAATGCCGAGGTGGAAATTCACCCGCCAACATCAACCAGATGCACCGCAACAATGGTGACGGCACATTCACAGAAGTAGGCGAGGAAATTGGCCTTGCAGATGACGTGCTCACATGGTCTTCAGCATGGGCCGATTTCGATAACGACGGCGACATGGACGTAATCGTTGGTGCCAGTTCCTCCGCGAACGGCATGCATAAAGTAATGCTCAATGACGGCAATGGCATGTTTACCGATGTGACGGCTGAGTCGGGTTGGGATAGCCACCCAGACGTAAGTATTGAATGGGTTCCTGCGGACTTCAACAACGATGGCTTTGTAGATGTATTAGGCGGAAGCGGAGGCATTATGCTGAACAACGGAAACATGGTGTTCACACCTGTGAACGTAGGTTTTGGTGTAGGACCCATTGGCGATTACAACGACGATGGTTTTTTGGATGTGGCCAATGGCGGCACCTTAAACATGGGGGTTCCCAATGGCAACAACTACATCACGCTCAACATGCAAGGTGTTCAAAGCAACAAAAATGGATTGGGTGCTCGTGTAACGGTTTACACTCCGAGCGGACAACAGATTCGTGATATCCGAAGCGGTGAAGGATTTCGCTATTTGCATTCGCTGAATGCTCATTTCGGAATTGGTGATGACCCACAAATCGACCGCATTACCATCTGCTGGCCGTCAGGCGTAACCGATGAGATTTTGAATCCTGCCATCAATCAAAACTTGCTCCTCGTTGAAGGTGAACATGTCGTTGGAGTAGAAAACATAGCAAATGTAAATTTTGATGTTTTCCCTAATCCCGCATCCAACAGCATTACCATCCAAGGAATCACACAGTCGGCTGTAAGTCTTTTCGACATTAGTGGTAAATTGATTGAAAAGGTAAATGCACTTCAACAACGTATCGAAGTTGGTCATCTTGCTCCCGGTGTATATTTCATTCAAGCCAATACACTCCAAGGTATGCAGCAGAAAAAATTCATGAAGCAATAAAAAGACGTGCAACCACACCATGAAAGTCCCGCCTTGTGCGGGACTTTTTATTTCAATTTGGGTTTGCCGTGCATCGTGCGGTTCACCCAACGATCGTTACTGTTTCCTTTGCGCGCCAACGCCGGATGCGAAGGAGCATCGGTTACTCGGGGGTCGGGTAATAGCGGCAAACGCTTTATCCATTTTACTTCTAGTATACACGCTCCAAACTCCTCGGTGACCTTACCGTGGATATGAAACAATCCCCACCCCGCAGCAGGGTAAGCCTTGGCTACTTGTGGGAAATGAACTGTATCCATAAAGCCACCCCGTTGATCGAGAAACGTACCGAAGAACATTCCTTCCCCCTTGCTGGTGCCCGTTGGCTTCAGCGCCACCTTGTAGCCCAACACATCCACCCATTGATTGACCTTTTTGGGCAGCTCTAGGGCATGAGTAAAAGCAATAGATTCTGCATAAGCCGGGGCTATTAATTGAACCGGTTGGCACAGTGGAAAACCAAACAACTCCAGCTCGTCGTAAGCATCTTCGAGCCAATGATGTTCTAATACGGGTACTGTTGCATTGGAACGTTGAGTGGTAAACAACACGTCTTCCACACGCGACATCTTCTCTCTACCCAACTTAAAATGCAACTGCCACATAAGCTCCTTTTTACCTATGGCGGTAAATCGAAATGCGCCCGATCGAGCAAGCAAGACGGCTTGCTCGAGGCCAATAGAAACGCGATCTAAAAAATCATCCAATGACAGAAAAGGACGTTCTGCCTGAGCGAGCAACACGGCTCTGCGCACGCCGTGTTCAAGCCCCTTAATCATTTGTAGGCCGAGGGTAATCCGAACACCGCGAATAATGGCCTCCTCACCCGATGTATTCACACACGGTGCTTCTATAACAGCTCCGTGCATGCGTGCCTCATGAATGTAAATTTCTGTCTTGAAAAAACCGCCAAAGTTGTTGATTGTAGCCGTCATGTACTCCAAGGGAAAGTATGCCTTCAAAAACAAACATTGGTAACTCTCCACCGCA
The DNA here is from genome assembly GCA_945869405.1 of Chryseobacterium gleum. Taxonomy (GTDB): domain Bacteria; phylum Bacteroidota; class Bacteroidia; order Flavobacteriales_D; family Sanyastnellaceae; genus JAIBBG01. The sequence goes on from CAMBPD010000080.1 coordinate 9,239, forward strand.
TAGCTCGCACTATGACCCTTGGCAAAAGCATATCCCGCAAAGCTCTCAACTTGCCGCCATACTTCTTTGACCAATACCTCACTATGCCCGCGTTCTAGGCCACCCTTTAAAAACTGATTGCGTGCACTTTCAAATTCTTCTCGCCCGCGAAACTTTCCACTCATGCCACGCCTCAACACATCGGCCTCTGCAAGGGTCAATCCGGCAAATTCATGCGCAACCTTTATTACATCTTCTTGGTAGACCATGACACCATGTGTTTCTGGCATCAATCGCATCAATGGTTCTGGCGCATCGTTTCTGCGCTCGGGCACACGTTCACGTTGAATGTATGCGCGCATCATTCCAGACGACGACACGCCCGGACGAATTACCGAGCTAGCTGCAACCAACCCGATGTAATTGTGTGTTTGCAACTTGGTGAGTAGCACGCGCATGGCCGGCGACTCCACGTAAAAACAACCCAGCGCATCGCCTTGACTAAGCATGGTGTTGCAGCGTTCATCCTGCTTAAACCGCTGAATATCGTGAATGTCGATCTCTGCTTTTTCCGGTTGATTGTATTTAATAATTGCAAGCGTGTCTTTTATCTTACCCAGGCCACGCTGCGAAAGAATATCAAGCTTATTGATCCCAATATCCTCTGCCTGATGCATGTCGAACATAGCCGTAGGAAAACCCTTAGGCGGCAAAAAAGTAGCCCCATAGTAGTAGATAGGTTGCTCGGTTATGAGTATCCCTGCCGAGTGGATACTGATGTAATTGGGGAAATCCTTTAGATACGCTGCATAACGAAGAACCTGCTGGTGCATACCATCAAGCTCTTCATAGACAAACTTACCGTCGCTCAGCATATCAATGTCGGCCTTTGGCAAACCGAACACCTTTCCCAACTCGCGCACTACGGCTGAATACTGAAACGTATTAAATGCTCCAAGCAAGGTCGCATTGCGAAACTTTTCAAAAATATAACGGGTTATATCCTCGCGTTCCTTCCACGAAAAATCTATATCAAAATCGGGAGGCGATTGACGAAACAAATTGATGAATCGTTCGAAATACAAATCGAGTTCAAGCGGATCTACATCTGTAATGCGAAGCAAATAAGCCACAATACTGTTGGCTCCACTGCCACGCCCCACGTAGTAGTAGTTTTTGCTTCGCGCATAATTAATGATGTCCCAATTGATCAAAAAGTACGATACAAATTTCTTCTCACGAATGAGTCCAAGCTCCTTTTCAAGCCGCTGCATAACCACTGGGCCGGCGTCAGGATACCGATACGCTAATCCAGCCATACACAGCGATAGCAACAGGGCATCGTCTTCCTCTGCATTCGAACTGTAGTGCACTAAGTTCTTATGGGTTTCTTGCTTAAACCCGAAGTCAATCGCACAGGTATTGAGCAATTCTAGCGACCTATCAAAGGCGAATGAAAACTCATCCAACACCTCTCTTATATGGTTGGGCTCGTGCAAGCGGTCATCGATATCGCCTTGCTCCTCGATAGGCAATTTGCTAAGGAGCGTGTTTAGATCTATTGCTCGCAACAACCGGTGCGCATTAAAATCGCGTTTGCTGACGAAGGTGGAGGGTTGCTGATACACCAACTTGTGATGCGGCCAACTCATTTTTGAAAATCGAAGTCGACCTATGTCGGCAAGGCTAATGCCGATGAACTCGTTTGCCGCCAAATCATTCGCCTCTATTTCTCTATCCAAGAAACGTTGCAGGGGATAGATTACCCACGCGTGCTCCCAGCTAGGTGCCCGAGCGGCAAACGATTCCTTGGCGTGCAGGTAACTAGACAGATATTGATTGATTGCAGCAAAGCCGTCGTTGTTTCTTGCCAATGCCACAAAGCACTGCCTCACACCGTTGCGAAAATCGACGCCGACTACAGGCGTCATAGCCCTCTTCAATGCCAAACGCGCAAACTCTATACAACCCGCCGTGCAATTGATATCGGTAAGGGCGAGTGAGCTATACCCCATTTGCTTTGCTACCTCTAAAACAGTAGATGGTTCGAGCGTGCCATAGCGAAGCGAGTAATACGAGTGATTATTGAGCACAGGCCACGTGTTGTTTTATTGCCTACGGTTGGCCAGTAACGGAGGAGCCTCACCGTTGAACGGGTTCCACCTACCAATCGATTTGGCAGCCATACCAGCAGCACTCACCACAGCACGATCGCCATACTTCTCGCGCATTTTATCCATCGCTTGGTAGAGGTTAATTCGCTCTTCGCTATCATCAAAAAGATTGATCTGATAACTACCGCCTACCAGATGACTAAACTTGACACCTATGAGTCGCACGAGCATGCGACGGTTGTAAATTTTATCGAACAACTCCAGCACACGGGGCACGATCAAATGATCTGCGGAGGTGAACGGTATCCGACATTGCTGTGTATGTGTCTGAAAATCGGAGTAGCGAATTTTCACCGTAATGCATGACACCAGCTTATCCCCACGGCGTAACTGAAACGCCAAATTCTCGGCCATAGCCAACAAAATTCCGCGTAGTTTAACGATATCTATTGTGTCGCGGTCGAACGTGCGCTCGGTAGAAATAGACTTACGCTCTTGATAAGGAATAACTGGTGAAGGATCAATGCCGTTGGCCTTACGCCATATCATTACGCCATTATCACCAAATGCATTTTCCATGAGCTCCACCGGCATTTCTTGCACGGTATGTATCTTACTGACCCCCATGTTGCGCAACGTCTGATAGGTCTTATCGCCCACCATTGGTATTTTTTTAATGGACAGCGGAGCTAAAAATGGCTTCTCCTCGCCCATCAATATTCGACGCTGATTATTGGGTTTGGCCTCGCCTGTAGCAACCTTCGAAACAGTCTTGTTTTCTGAAAGGCCAAACGATATAGGCAAACCTGTTTCACGTATCACCCGCTCGCGCAACTCGGTACCGAATTGATAACAGCCAAAGAACTTGTCCATGCCCGACAAGTCGCAGTAAAACTCATCCACCGATGTTTTCTCAAATACCGGCACCGCCTCACGCACAATCTCACTGACCATGTCGGAATACTTCATGTAATTGGAAGAATTACCGCGGATAACAATAGCTTCCGGGCATAGCTGTTTGGCGAGCTTCATAGGCATGGCACTGTGCACTCCAAAAGCCCGTGCCTCATAACTGCACGATG
>CAMBPD010000081.1 GCA_945869405.1 Chryseobacterium gleum
CTCATCAATGCGCCTACTGGCAGCGGCAAAACATACGCTGCCTTATTGCCAACGATAGCCAAGCATAGCGGCTCGACTCTCGCAGTTAAGGGGCTTCGTATGATTTGGATTACCCCCATTCGGGCGCTTGCCTCGGAGATAGAAAAGTCGGCGCACAAAGCCATAAACGGGATGAACTGCAAGCTCACTGTAGGCGTGCGAACAGGCGACACCTCAGCCTCAACGCGAACTAAGCAGCTAAAAGACCTACCCAACATCCTCATCACCACGCCAGAGAGTTTGCATTTGATGCTGTGCGCCAAAAATGCCCATACACTTTTTGCAGATCTCGAACTTGTAGTAGCAGATGAATGGCATGACTTGATGGGCTCCAAGCGCGGGGTACAAGTAGAACTTGCACTGAGTCGGTTTAAAAGAATAGCGCCAAACCTAATGATATGGGGCATTTCAGCTACAATTGGCAATTTGCAAGAAGCGATGCAATGCCTATTGGGGCATCAAGTTACCGGCCGACTTATACGCAGCACCCTGAAAAAGAAATACGAAGTCGTTTCGATATTGCCCGAAAAAGCGGAGCGCATGCCATGGGCCGGGCACCTGGGAATAAGGCTTGCCAAGCAGCTATTGCCTATCCTGCATGGAAGCCGTTCAACACTTATCTTCACCAACGTTCGCTCCCAATGCGAAATATGGTACCGCACACTCCTCGAACTCGACCCTTCACTCGCAGGTGTTATAGCTATGCATCATGGAAGCATAAGCAAGGAAATACGCGCATGGGTTGAAGAGGCTTTGTATGAAGGACGATTAAAAGCGGTAGTCTGTACAAGCAGTCTCGATTTAGGTGTCGACTTTGCGCCTGTTGAAACCATTGTTCAAATAGGCGGCCCTAAAGGAGTAGCGCGTTTTGTGCAACGTGCTGGCCGCAGCGGCCATCAACCCAATGCCATAAGTCGCATATATTTTCTGCCCACACATTCATTAGAGCTAATTGAGGCCGCTGCACTGCGGCAAGCAATAGAAGAAGAATACCTCGAGAGCAAACACCCGCTAACCTTATGTTTTGATGTCCTCATTCAATATGTCGTAACTCTTGCCTGTGGTGAAGGATTCGACAGTGATACAACCTACCAAGAAGTACAAAGCACCTTTTGTTACTCGCTATTAACCCAAGATGAATGGAGTTGGATTCTGCGATTCGCATCGAACGGAGGCCATTCATTGGGCAGTTATGCAGACTATCACAAACTCGTGGTAAAAAATAATGTGTACACCGTAAGGCAGTTGCGAATCGCTAACCGACACCGTATGTCAATAGGCACTATTGTGAGTGATACGCTTATGCTTGTGAAACTTCGCAGAGGCGGAATGCTAGGTCACGTGGAAGAATCCTTCATCTCACAACTCGATGAAGGTGGTCACTTTTGGTTTGCAGGTCTTAACCTTCAGCTCATTCATGTAAAAGAGATGACGGCCTTTGTGAAAAAATCTTCGAGTACAGAAGGAAGGACACCTGTTTGGCTTGGTGGTCGGCTACCGCTATCGTCGCAAATGAGCACGATGCTTCGCAAACAACTTCATGCCGCAGCGGAGGGCAACAGTGCTCATCTTGAATTAAATTTCATTCAACCCATTCTTGAATTGCAGCGCACGCGATCTCACGTGCCAGCAGAAAATGAATTGCTCATTGAGCTATTTACAACCGAAGAAGGCCATCATCTGGTGTTTTTTCCATTTGAAGGAAGAGCCGTGCACGAGGGTTTGGCAGCTCTTTTGGCTTATCGTATTAGCACCCTGCTGCCCCGAAGCTTTTCACTCGCATACAACGATTACGGTTTTGAGCTATTAAGCGATTTACCCATACCCATAGAAGAATTGTTATCAAATGAACTCTTTTCCACTGATATGCTCGAACAAAGCATACTCGCTGGAATCAATGCAAGCGAATTGGCCAAACGAAAATTCAGAGATATCGCGGCCATTGCGGGACTCATTTTCAAAGGATATCCGGGTCAAAAAATAAAAGATCGTCACCTTCAAAGTTCATCACAACTCATCTTTCAAGTATTTGAATCGTATGAGCCAGACAACTTACTGTTGCGGCAGGCGATGGATGAGGTTGTTCATCAACAACTCGAATACACGCGCACACGGACTGCATTAGAGCGCATGCAAAAACAAACCGCTGTCATTCGAAGACCCACGAAACCAACACCATTGGCCTTTCCAATATTGGTTGATCGTTTGCGGGAGCAACTAAGCTCTGAAGCCCTCGTCAAACGTATTGAAAAAATGACCCTAGAATGGGAGGATTGAATCAATACAAAGGTTGACCAGTCATTTCTGCAGGCTGAGAAATACCCAACAACTTCAACACAGTCGGGGCAACGTCGGCAAGCTTGCCTGAGTGAACAGCTGTCACTCGGGAATCCAAAATCCACACGGGAACAGGATTGGTTGTATGCGCTGTATTGGGCGAACCGTCCTCATTTACCGCATAATCGGCATTTCCATGATCGGCTATGATGATAAATGAATAACCGCAACTCAACCCGGTTTGTACTACTTGCTTCAAGCAGCTGTCAGTCGTTTCAACCGCTTGCACGATAGCCTTAAAAACACCTGTGTGCCCTACCATATCGGGGTTTGCAAAATTGAGACATATGAAATCGGCAGGATCAGTGTTCATCGCTGCACAAATTGTATCTGCGATACCGTGTGCGCTCATCTCGGGTTGCAAATCATAGGTTGCCACCTTAGGGGACGGAACCATCAGGCGTCTTTCCCCAACAAACTCCTTCTCACGTCCACCACTAAAAAAGAACGTTACATGAGGATACTTTTCTGTCTCTGCGATTCGTATTTGTGAAGCCCCAGTGCTTTCGAGCACCTCGCCCAAGGTTTGATTCAGGTTATCCTTGTCATAGACCACATGCACATTCTTGTAGGAGTTATCGTAATTGGTCATCGTCACGAAATACAAAGACAACTTGCGCATTCCAAACTCAGGCATATCGATCTGCGATAGTACCTCAGAGATCTCTCTGCAACGATCTGTTCTAAAATTAAAACAAAGAACTACATCACCCTCATGAATGGCCCCCAAAGGATTTCCATCGGCGTTTACGATAACAGCTGGTTCAATGAACTCATCTGTAACGCCGGTCGCATAGGCATTATCTATTACTTCCAATGCACTTGTAAATCGATGCCCCTTGCCCTCTACCAGCGCATCATAAGCCATGGACACTCGCTCCCAGCGCTTATCACGATCCATGGCGAAATATCGACCGCTAACAGAAGCAATCGACACAGGACTATTCTGTAGGTGCTGTTCAAGTTCTGCTAGGAAGGCACGACCACTTTTAGGATCAGTATCACGACCATCCGTAAACGCATGAATACGTGTTTCTACGCTTGTGTATCTGCTGGCCATATCGCACAAGGCTTTGAGGTGTGTGATGTGTGAATGCACCCCACCATCGCTCACCAAGCCCATCAAATGCACCTTTACATTGTTCAGCCGGGCGTGCTCAAAGGCATCGCGTAATACACTGTTATTTTCAAATTCACCTTCACGTATCGCTACATTGATCTTGACAAGATCTTGATACACTACGCGGCCCGCGCCGATGTTCATGTGACCGACCTCACTATTTCCCATTTGACCTTCCGGCAAACCAACACTCTCGCCATCCGTTCGCAGCGTCGACGAAGGGTAATGGCTAGTGAGATAATCTGCGAAGGGTGTCTTCGCACAATGCACAGCATTGCCAGCATTAGGCGTTCCATTGCCCCATCCATCAAGAATTACTAAACAGACTTTTTTATCCATCACCGCCTCTATTTTTTAAATCGCACAATAAATGAAGCCCCTCCAGTTGGAAGGTTAGTAGCTCGCACTTCCGCCCGATGCATTCTCGCAACTGCTCTCACAATGAACAATCCCAAACCGGTTCCCTTTGAGGACCGTGTTTCTTCGTTTCCTATGCGGTAAAACTTATCAAAAATCCGAGTTTCTTCACCTGCCGGTATGCCCTGACCGTTGTCCGAAACGCGCAACTCAACACATGCAACGGTGTCGTTCAATGCTACCTCTACAATACCCTCCGGAGCATACTTAAGCGCATTATCAATCAAATTTGTGAGTAGCACCGAAAGCATTTGCTCATCTCCTTTTATGAATACATCATCATCGACATTCAATACTATTGAATTACTGTAGAGCCTACGAAATCGTTCGACCTCTTTACCTACCAGTGCGCTTAAATTGACGAGCGCTGAAGAGAAGGCATCGACATTACTATCTAAACGCGCCGCCAATAGGATATTCTCTGTAAGCGACTGTAAACGCTTTGTTTCTTGAACCGAGAGTTGCAAAAGCTCGCTGCGCTTCTCCTCGGAAAGGCTTCGCGCCTGCAATGTCTCCAGAAATAATTTGACGGCCGCAATTGGCGTTTTCAATTCATGGGTTACGGATAGTAAGAAATTTTTCTCCTTCCGAGCTATCGCTAATTCGCGTGAGACGGTTCTCTGAATGTAGCGGAACCCAATAGCCAGTAAAATAAAAAACACCAACCCTTCACCAGCTACCATCCACACTTTCGATCGAAGTTTCTGATACTGCTCATGCGAATCAAGGTTTTGCTGCATGATAATCTGCGCGTGAAGCTGAACCAACTGGAAGCCCCACCACAATAGCTGTAGCAAAACGTAAATAGCTAAAGCATAGATAACACGAAGTGCAATTTTCTCCTTTCGCATGGTCTGTTCAGTATTCCATTTCTACACGGTTATGAAACAAAGATGACAAAAAAAAGCCCCTTCATCAGGGGTCTTTTTTAACTTATTCCTTCTTGTTGTCCTTCGGCGCAATTTTCGGTTGTGGCCCAGGAGTTGGAGCATCCTTCGTCTTATCAGACTCTGTGCCCTTCGCTCCCTCAACAGGGCGTGGCTTTGCTTCTGGCTGTCTGCGTGGCATACGTTTTTCAAAAATCATATGCGTAGCCTCAGGCTTATTTTCCTTATCGTACGTCATATAATTATCTTGGTACTTGTATCCCAATGAGGATAGATAATTCATGGCATCAGGCATGGTTGGAAAAATCATTGATCTCATTTCAGAGAGTTGCTTAATTAATTCTTTGTCGGAAAGTCCCGCCAAAATTTCACGTCCAAAATCGGCGCGAATTGTTTGAGCTCCAGCAGGATTCGTTGAAACAATCAACTCCAAAAAAATCACCTCCGGGCTGGATATGGCAAATTTGTTTTCTTGCGTTTTGGCAGTTGGTGCTATTCCTGGCTTGTCTTGAGCGAACGCTGCAACAGGCAATGCCATTAGCGCTATCATTACGAACTTTTTCATCATGGTTTAATTAATTAGTAGTCGCAAAAATAAGCAGCCACGTGGCTGAAGCAACTAAATGAACACACCCGAATGACAAATTGAGTTAATGCCTCAACCAATGCTGACCCATGGTCTTCTTAGCCGAAAATGCTCCTTCACCCGGCCTTTCGTTTGGTACAGCACACCGAAATCAAAAAAATCCAACGATAAAGAGAACCGAGAATCCCGCGAACACTTCTCCCATGCCTGAGTCATGGAGGGCGACCAATAAATATCATCGATCACAATCACTGTATTCTCATGCGTAAATGGCAATATGGTATCGATGTAAGACAAGCAGGCATCGCCGCGATGGTCGCCATCCACAATCACAAGATCAACGGTTTGCATGCGTTTCAGCAGAGTAAAAAGAACAGATTGAAAATCACTTATGGTAACATCAATTTCGTTCAACCCAAGATTATTCCATACCCCGCCGGCAATTTTCGCAACTGAGGCACTTCCTTCTATTGTAAAAACCTTGGCATGAGGCATTGCAGCCGCTAAATGAGCGGTGGTGACTCCGAATGAAGTACCCAGCTCAAGAATTGAAGTTACCTTCGATTGAATCGCTAACCTCGCAATTGCGCATGCGTGAGTACTTGGCTGTAGTGCAGTTTTTGCAATCGTGGAAACACTTCTAATCGCTCCCCGTTGCACTCGGCTTCCGACACCAAAATCGACAACTTCAATTACCTCTCTGCTCCTGCGTAGGCGGCTTCTCTCTCTCTCTATGGCTCCATACAATTCGCTTCGCTGTTTTGATCGCAACACAGAAGTAATGAGTTGATAGACAAAAGGCGAGTGCACACCATGGGGGCCACGTGCACACACTACATGACGCAACCACGCCTTGGCTTCATGCAATCGACTAGTGAACATAGACCATTACCCTTCCGATTTCTTTTGCAACTGCGCGACTTGTCGCATCAAATCTGGCAACCGCATGAAACCGATATACGACTTTTTATACTCCATAATTGGAAAGGCCGGCGAGCCTTGAACGATAGAATTCGGATCATGGATAGCAGAGGCAATTCCGCTCTGTCCGGCTATTTTTGTTCCGTCAGCAATCTTGATATGGCCTACTATACCCACCTGCCCGCCTATCATACAATTACGACCAATTATAGTAGAACCTGCAATTCCCGTTTGGGCGGCGATAACGGTATTCTCACCTATCTCGACATTATGCGCCACTTGGATTAAATTGTCCAACTTCACTCCCTTACGCAGTATGGTTGAACCCAACGTAGCGCGGTCAATGGTTGTGTTGGCTCCTACCTCTACATGATCCTCTATAACTACATTTCCTATTTGCGGAACCTTCTGATAATTGTTCTCTGAATTGGGGGCAAAACCAAATCCGTCACTGCCCACCACCACACCACTATGCAACGTGCAATTCGCACCCACTATGCAATCATTGTAAATGCGCACTCCGGCGAAGAGCACTGAATTCTCACCAATGGTGCAATAGGGCCCGACGTAGCAGTTCGGGTAAACTCTAGCCCCTTTGCCGATTCTAGCGCCCTCACCTATGTATGCGAACTCTCCAATGTAGACATCTTCTTCAACATGCGCAGATGAGTCGACATGCGCCTTTTCGCTCACCACTTGCTTGGGCTGACGAAGCTGATGGTAGACTTCTAGCAACTTTGCAAAACATGCATAAGGATCACTTACGCGAATAAGAGTAAGCGTTGAGGGAAGCGGTTTTTCCGGCGCGAAATCATTGGAAACAATAGCAATCGAAGCGCCTGTGGTGTAAATAAATTCCGTGTATTTCGGGTTTGCGAGAAATGTAAGTGTCGCTGTTTTTCCCTCTTCAATTTTAGACAGCCCACTCACCGAAACGCTTGTATCGCCTTCTACTGCACCTTGCAGCATAGAGGCTATTTGAGCAGCAGTAACTTGCATAATTGCTTTGTAATCGATTATTAGTAACCCCGGCGAATATACCTGTGAAAAGAGAAATTTGCCAATCAAAGGGCACCAGTTACACGGGCGCCGGCCGATTGTATCAACGAGAAGAATCCCGGAAACGACTTCGATACGGCCTCTGCATGCACTATCGTTGTGTGTGCACCCGCCAATCCCAGCAGTGCGCCCGCCATGGCTATGCGGTGGTCGTTGTGTGATTGAAGATTGGATCGCCTGGTGGCTGCCGGATAAATCTTCATTTCATCATCTCGCAAAACAATTCGTATTCCCGCCTTGGCAAACTCCTGTTGCAATGTTTTCGCGCGATTACTTTCCTTGTGCGTCAGGCGCGACACCCCCTTAATAATGGAAACACCATTGGCAAAGGAAGCCATAGCGGCAAGCGGTGGAAACAAATCTGGGCAATGCGTTGCATCAAACTCGAATGCCTGAATTTCAGACTGCCAAACGTGAATATGGTTGGGTTCAATGGTAAAACGGACACCTGCACTGCTTAGCGCCAAAAGCACTGCTTTATCAGCTTGCGGCGAACTCTCATCCAAGTTATCGACCAACAAACCCTCTTCAGCACATAGGGCTCCCGCAATCAATAGAAACGCACCTCCACTCCAATCTCCAGGAACTGAAAGCTCTACTCCTTTCCATACCCTAGGTGTAATTTCAAAGCGCTCATACTGGTGGTTTATTATTTCAGCGCCAAACAACGACAATACATGCATTGTAAGGTCTATGTAGGGCCTACTCTTCAGGTCTTTCACTAAAACAACAGAAGGCTCCGTCGCGCGAGAAAGTGCAATTAAAAGGCCGGTTAAAAATTGGGACGACAACGACGCGTCAACAAACAAGGAACCTCCCTTGAGTGGGCCTTGAATATGCAGCGGCAACAACCCTCGGTCAGACTCTACCTTCACACCGCACATCCTCAGCGCATCCACTAAGTCCATGAATGGGCGCTTTAGTAATGTGTTCTTTCCCGTCACAGTTATGGGCTCAGCGCTCAGTGCAGCTATGGACGCAAACATGCGTGATGCCAATCCAGACTCACCGCAATTAATAACCTCTTTTGCGTTGCGAATACCCGATAAAAATGCCTGTGGAAATCCTCCTTTTATTTGAATTGTGTCGCCGTTGCGAATCACAACAGCCCCAAGATCTTGTGCGATTTGAAGGGCTGCCTCACAATCATCACTCACAGGAAAATGATGAATGGTGGAAGTACCCTTTGCCAACAAAGCACACGCAACCATTCGCTGTGCATCGCTCTTACTTCCCGGAGCAGAAACCCTCCCCTTTAAAATGGATGGCCAAACATCAACTTTCATTTTTTACCCAAATAGATACTGGCAATGCCACCGCTCAGGGGAATGCATTTGCAGTCTTTGTAACCCAGTTGACCCATCACAGCAAGGAAATCGCTGCCCGCAGGAAATGCATCGACCGACTCTGGCAAGTAGGTATATGCGCGCGCGTCTTTCGACACCAACTTCCCTATGGCTGGCATGATGTACTTGAAATAGAACGTAAACAATTGCTTAATTGGAAAATGCTTGGGCCTAGAGAACTCGATGATCACACCCATACCGCCCGGCTTTAGCACGCGCAACATTTCACTCATTCCTTTGCGCAAATTTTGAAAATTACGTACACCAAAAGCAACCGTAAACGCATCGAAGTGATCATCCTCAAAAGGTAAATTCTCTGAATCGGCAATTTGAAATACAATCGAATGCTCGAGTTTTTTCTTCGCCACTTTCTTTCTTCCCACCTCAATCATACCCGCGCTTATGTCGACACCCACAATCTTTACGTTTGGCATCTTCATGCGCACTGCTTCCAAGGCAAAATCGCCCGTTCCGGTAGCCACGTCCAACAAGAGATGCGGGTTTTCCTTTTTTAAAATACGGATGGCTTTTTTGCGCCAAAGCACATCTATACCTAGTGAAAAAAAGTGATTTAAGAAATCGTATGAATGCGAGATGTTGTTGAACATCTCTGCGACTTGCTGTTTCTTTTCTCCCTCTTGAGAATACGGTTTTACTTCTTGCACGTAGTATAACATTATTACAGCATCAAATGTTCGCTCACCAATTTGGAAAGCGCCTCTTGCATAAGTAACTCCTTGTCTATGGGCACCACTCCAACCTTTTCACACACCAATCCACCCGCAATATTTGCTAAGGCGGCGTAAACGGCGGGTTTTGCGCCAGTGGCCAATGCCAATGAAGCCACACTAATCACCGTATCGCCTGCACCACTCACATCGAGAATTTCGCGCTTGTGCGCCTTCTCATGTATGAAATCAGATGCATGGTGAGCCACTACACCTAACTCAGACAGAGTGACCATAGTAACCCTATTTGCTAGCTGTTGCTCCAATAAATCTATTGCTGACTTCAGTGCCTGAAAATCATTCTTATCGAAATCCACCTTTAAGCCCTCTTTCAATTCTTTCAGATTAGGCTTGAATAGTGTTGCCCCTTGATAGGCGAAGAAATTATCACGTTTTGGGTCTACAGCTGTGGGTATGCTCCTTTCATTTGCCCAGTTAAGCACCGTGGTAATTATGCGCTCGGTGAGCACGCCTTTGTTGTAATCCTGGAAAATAATGACGTCTACTTTCTGTCGCTCAAGAATAGACTTAACGCAATCCAGCAAATGACGCTCGTCTGTTGGGCTGAGGGGAGTTGTTATTTCCTCGTCAATACGCAACAAATGATGTCCTTGACTGATTACCCGCGTCTTCACAGTTGTCATTCGCTCTGGGGAGTCAATAACGCCTTCCGTTGTAAAGCCATTCTCTTTTAGCGTCGAGCGAAATATATCTCCTTTGGTACCATCGCCTACCACGGAGGCTATGATGGCCTTGGCACCCAACTGTTTTACATTGAGAGCAACGTTGGCTGCACCGCCAAGACGGTTTTCACGCTTCTGAACCTGGACGACCGGAACAGGCGCTTCGGGGGAAATCCGTTCCACCTTTCCCCAGTAGTATGCATCAATCATGACATCGCCGATGATGAGTGCTGTGAGATGATTGAATCGGGAAAACAGCTCGGTAATTTCGTTTTTGGTCATGGTTATTTCTTTATTTCAATTGCGACAACCCAGCCGCAATGCGCCGAATAGCCTCCCTTAAAGTATCCTCCGATGCTGCATAACTGATACGAATGCAATTTGGATCTCCAAAAGCATCGCCTGTTACAAGCGCTACGTGCTGTGTGCGTAGCAAATACATCGAGAGATCTGTCGCATCCTTCACTGTATGCTCCCCATCGCTCAATCCGAAATAGGACGACACATCGGGGAAAAAATAAAAGGCTCCCTCTGGCTTGTTGAATTTGATTCCTGGAATTTCCGATAGCAAATCAAAAATCAAGTCACGACGCTTCCTAAAGGTATCAATCATTGGACGAATGACCTCCGGATCGGCTTCCATGGCCGCTTTTGTAGCCATTTGAGCAATACTGTTTGCGCCGCTTGTTATTTGTCCCTGCATTTTATTGCACGCATCTGCTATCCATTTTGGTGCGCCTATGAAGCCAATACGCCAACCCGTCATGGCAAATGCCTTAGACACACCATTGACAGTGATTGTGCGATCGATCATATTGCCGATGGATGCGATACTCGCTGTTCGTCCGGAAAAATTTATATGCTCATAAATCTCATCGCTGATTACGTACAAGTCTTCCTTTTTCTGAATAATCTCAGCAAACGCCTCCAATTCATCTTTGCTGTATACAGAACCTGTCGGATTGCAAGGAGAAGAATAAATGATAAGCTTGGTTTTGTTGTTAATCGCCTGTTCAAGTTGCTTGGCAGTAATCTTAAAATCCTGATCCACCGTTGCGGCTAACATCACCGGCACACCTCCTACGAGGCGAACCATTTCCGCATAACTTACCCAAAAAGGACTTGGCATAATTACCTCATCGCCGGGGTTTACTAAAGCATAAATCGTATTGGCAATTGCCTGCTTCGCCCCTGTTGATACTACAATCTGATCGGGGGAATAATTCAACCCGTTGTCACGAAGAAACTTCGCTGCTATTGCCTTGCGAACTTCCAGGATACCGTTCACAGGAGGGTAGTGCGTTATGTTGTCATCTATCGCTTGCTTGGCTGCATCTTTTATAAACTCCGGCGTATTAAAGTCGGGTTCACCCAAGGAAAGACTCACAATAGGCTGGCCTTGCTGGGCTAGCTCTCTGCTTAGCCGTGCCATGGCCAGAGTAGCCGACTCGTTGAGTTGACTCAGAAGATGGGAAACATTGCCCGTCTTGCTTTGTGTTTGCTGCATATGTGGAATATTTAAGCCGCGGAACCTTTAAAAAAAAAGCACGCGAAGAAGACAAAAATAGTTTCAAATGTGCCGGCTACGTCGGTGCGAGAGCTAGAATTGAAAATAAATAAAGGGATGCATATCGGCAGACATTATTTGATAGGCAAAAAAGACAACACTGATGCAAATAGCCGACAATACAGGTATGGGCAAATTAGAAAATCGAGAACGGTAATTTTCCTTCCAACTAGAGGGCAACCAATGCACCACCAAACCAAACACGATAACAACAAAAACACTTGCATACCCCATCAACACTTGCGGCGCAACGGACCAATCCATATGCAAGAAAATCTGCTCGAGCATTGAAGTAGCCGACCAAAATTCTGAACCAATGTCGTGTCCACCATCTTGAGATGGCAAAGAAGAATTGCTTCCGGCTCGAAACCAAACTCGTGTGAGGGTTATGAACGAAAAAGTGAGGAAAACGGCCCAGGCGCGCACATACCAGAGGTGCTTGTAATTTTCCCATGGGCTTACCTTTTTCCACAGTTTGTAAAACACAAGGGCGAAACCATTTAACGCCCCCCAAATAATAAAATTCCAACTTGCACCGTGCCACAACCCTCCAATAATCATTGTTATCATGAGATTGAGATTTGTGGTAAGCCAATTAGAGAACGAATTCACCAACTGCGCCACAACAACGGC
>CAMBPD010000082.1 GCA_945869405.1 Chryseobacterium gleum
CCTTCGCTCCCATCGCTTCAAAAACTTTAAGAATAGTTTCCAAACGCGCACTCTTCGCACTATTCTCGATTTTGGATATTTGCGCTTTTTGTACACCTACCATTTCACCCAATTGTTCCTGGGTTAAATTCAACTCCAGTCGTGCCTGCTTGATGGCCTGGCCAAGCAAATCGACACTGAGTTCACTTTCAAACTTATCCCTTCGTGGTGTTCCTGTCTTACCCAAATGCTTATCGAACATTTGATCCAATGAAGTCGTTTTGAATTTATTGCTTGCCATGGCTATTTTGTTTTTTCTCTATTCTTCAAGTACGCAATTCTAATCTCCTCTGCTTTACGAATTTCATATACAGGTGTCTTCTGCTTCTTTTTAATGAAGCCATGAGTCGCTATAACTAGTGTGTCCTTTCCACTTGATTTATCCCAAAAGGCAAATAGCCGGTATGCGATTCCATTGTGCAATGTTCGGAACTCCCAAATAAAGTCGTTTAGCTTTTTCAGCAACTCTTCGTCGCGCACAAACTGCGATTTCTTGATGTTGTAGTATACCTTTTCGCGAGCCTTGTCTTGGAGAGTTTCCATGAAATCGACAGCCTGAGGCAAAAAAGCTATTTCAAAGTGAGGTTTCAATGCTGTTGAAGTACAAATATACAGTTTCCCAGAAAGGAAACAGAAGTTTTTTCAATAAATACCGGAATTGGTGTTGGGGCCGATGTTGACGCCAACGAAACTATTGACGCGGCAAAGTCACCTTCACCCGCTTGATTTTTCGTTTATCAGCCTCCTCCACGAACAATGTATATCCATTGAACTCAACGGCATCTCCTCGTTCGAGCATCCTTCCGGCATGCTCCAACATAAAGCCAGCCAACGTGCTACTGTCGCCGCGCTGCTCTTCGAACGCTTGGCCATCTACATCAAGAATTTTGTATAGATCCACGAGCGACGTTTTGGCCTCGATGATATACGTGCAATCGTCAAGCCTTGAGTAATGGAGCTCCTCATCGTCAAACTCATCTTTGATTTCACCAACAATCTCCTCCAAAATATCTTCCAAGGTCACAAGGCCAGAAGTACCGCCATACTCATCGACAACGATGGCAAGATGTATTTTATTCTGCTGAAACTCTTGAAGCAAATCATCAATCATTTTATTCTCCGGCACATAGAAAGGTTGCATAATGAGCGACTGCCAGTCAAATTCAATACGATCGATGTGAGGAAGCAGATCCTTTATGAACAGAAACCCTGCAATCTCATCGGTTGAGTCCTTTATAACGGGCATACGAGAATACCCCTTTTCCAAAACAATCGTCAGAACCTCTTGAAATGATTGCTGTATAGAGAGAAAAACAATATCCGTTCGCGGCGTCATAATTTGCGCGGCCTCCTTTCCTCCGAAGGTTACAATGCCCTCAAGGATGCGGTGTTCTTCTGCGGTGCGACCATCGTCTGCGGTAAGTTCAAGGGCATGCCCCAACTCATCAACCGAAATGCTGCTTCGTACACGGCTCTTTAGACGCGACTCCAGGAGTGACGATGAACGCATCAAAAACCAAGTGAGTGGACTACACAACACACGTGTAAATTCTAGCGGCATGGCCATAAAGCGAGCCACCTGCAAATTATTCCCCGTTGCATACACCTTTGGTATTACCTCACCGAAAAGCACGATCACAAAGGTGATAGCAACAACATCAATCATCGTACGCAGCCACTCCGGATAATTGGCCACCTCAAACCAACTTGCAGTTAGCTGTGATGAAATGAGCACTATTGCGATGTTAACAGCATTGTTGGCGATTAGAATGGTGGCCAACAACCTTTTCGGGCCATTCTCACGGTCGGGTGTTTCGAGCAACCCTAGTATCCGTTGGTCTGATGCATTTTTGGAGTTCACTAAATCCGCTTTTTGGGCTGGTGTAAGTGAAAACAGTGCTACCTCACTACTTGAAACGAGAGCACTGCAAATGATAAGGAGCAACACCAAAGCAAAAGGCCCGGTGTTGCTCCAAATAGAAAGAATGATTGTCGCTAATTGCGCACTTAAACTAATTGCTTCCAATCGAATAGTAATGATTCAACTTAAAATGGAAGATCATCGTCTCCGACAGTCACAGGTACCGGAGGGGCCGCAGAGTCCTCCATGGTTGGAGAGTTCATAGCGCCTTCGTTAGCCCCGCGCGAACCAGTGAGCACGATTTCGTTTGCTACCACTTCGGTGAAATAACGCGTTTCGCCTTCCTTCGTTTGGTACTGACGAGTGCGCAGGCTACCCTCAATGTAGACCTGACTTCCCTTGTGCAGAAACCCTGCAAGCTTGGTGAGGCCCGGGCGGCTAACACGAATGTTGTGCCACTCAGTGGGTAGATCGACACGCTGTGCCTTTTCCTTATCCCAATAGCTTTCTGTGGTTGCCATTGTGAAGGAAACGACCACTCCGCCATTGTCGAAGTTCTTGGTTTCTGGATCACGACCCAAGTTGCCGAGCAAGATTACTTTGTTTACTGATGCCATGTGTTTAAAAAATTTAGGGTGAATAATATTTGAACGATGCAAACCTAGAACCGTCTATTTGTTCATCCCTATTCCCCAAAGGAATATGTTATTGCAAATTTATTCCATTCCCTTGAGGGCTTGGCTATACTCGGCGATATATCTATCAACAAGTCGCGAGACACCAAGAGAGGAAAATCGTTCGATAGATTCCCAACGCTCACCAGCAATCGGGTTGATTTTTACTGAAGTACCTACCTCTATAAAAACGGCATGCACTCTTCGATGTGAAAGCACATGCAACAATTCGACGGGTTGCGAACGCATCTGTAGTTCTCCATCCGGCATTCTCTCCTCCCGCCACTGGTTTAAGACGTCTCCAATTTCCAACGCACTATCAGAATCGCAGGAGGGGAAATCATACAACCCCTTCCAAATACCGGAATGCATTCGATGGCGCACCAGAACGTCTGATCCATGAACCACCACGAAGTAATACATCCACACATCCGACACCTTGGTTTTGACTGCCTTCAATGGAAACTCATGCACCCTTCCCGCGGCAAAAGCCAAACAATTTGAGCGAAACGGACAACGTTCACAGTCGGGGTTTCGAGGCGTGCACTGAAGCGCTCCAAACTCCATAATTGCCTGGTTGAACTGAGCGGGGTTTTTGCGATCGATCCATTGGTACAAAACCTCAGCAATACGCTTGTGGCCTTGTGGTTTATCCACCGGATCATCGATAGCCATCACACGTGAAACTACACGCTGAACATTGCCATCAATCACAGGCACACACTCATCAAAGCAAAAAGAAGCGATGGCAGCAGCTGTATACTCGCCAACACCCTTGAGCTTCTTCAACTCTGCTGCAGATTGTGGAAACACTCCTTCAGCGACATACGCCACCCACTTGGCGGATGCATGAAGATTTCTGGCACGGCTGTAATAGCCCAATCCCTGCCACGCCTTCAATACTTCATCTTCCGAGGCATTAGCCAAATCAACGACTGTGGGGAAAAGCTCTAAAAAACGGTAGTAATAGTGCAGCCCCTGATTGACACGCGTTTGCTGGAGAATAACTTCAGACAGCCATACAGAATAGGGATCGCGCGTGTGGCGCCACGGAAGATCCCGTTTGTTGGCGTTATACCAAACCAATAATGCAGATGTATGGCTCATTCCATGGCAATGTTAGGAAATAAAGGGCAGAACAAGCGCCTTAACAGTGCTGTGCAGACAACGAGCAGGAGGTCCTTTCCTAACTTTCACAAGAAGAACACATTGGAAATAAAAAAAGCGGAGTATATTTGCCGCCCGTTTTAAACATACCTATTTAGACAATTAATAAGACCACTATATGACCAAAGCAGACATAGTTACGGATATCTCCAACAAAACCGGTATAGATCGCAACGACGTTTTAGCCATAGTTGAAGGATTTATGGGCACTGTGAAAAATGCTATGGAAAACGGTGAAAACGTTTATTTACGAGGATTTGGGAGCTTTATAGTTAAGAAGCGTGCGGAAAAACTGGGACGCAACATTTTGGCAAAAACCAGTGTGGTTATCCCAGCTCATCATATCCCTGCTTTCAAGCCAGCCAAAGAGTTTATGGACGATGTAAAACTTAAAGTGAAAGTAAACCATAGTGAAAATGCCTAAACAGCGATTTCTACTAGGTATTTTCATTGTTTCATCTATCGGATTGATCGTTCTTTTTTTATTGTTACCTAAACACCCTTCCTCGAAAGAGGCAGCGGCGACCACGGCAGACCCTGATTCCTTAAAGCTTCAGCAAGCCGTTGAACTAGTGAATGGTGCCAACCCCATGGAGGGCATCACTTTATTACGTGAAATGGTCGCTGAAGATTCTACCAATGCAGATGCTCATTATTATCTTGGCCTCTTTTCAGTCAAAAGCGGTCAACTTGATAAGGCAATAGCACGGTTTGAAAAAGTCGTGGGCCTCCGTCCCAATGACATCAAATACCAAGTAGAAGTAGGATATCAGTTTATGGTAATGGACACCGTAGGTTTGGCCTTACAGTGTTTTGAGCGCGGATTAATGTTGGACTCGACTGACAATAACTCGCTCTTTTTTTCAGCACAGGCTCTTCAGAGAATGAATCGCCCGGCTGAAGCCAAACAGCGCTACGAAGCACTTTTACGTCACAACAACGACGAAGTCGTTGCCGAGAAAGTGAAAGAGTTTTTAGATACTTTAAATATTCAATTAACACAGCAATACAATGCCTTGCGGTAAGAAAAGAAAGCGCCATAAAATGGCCACACACAAAAGAAGGAAGCGTTTAAGAAAGAATCGCCACAAGAAGAAGCAACGTTAGTCGTTGGTCTTGTGATTTTCTGTGCATAGCCTTGTACAGACATCTTCTACTCAGGGTGGTTACTCTGCAGTGCCACCTGTTTTTTATTTTTTTCAACTTTCGGTTTTGACGGGTAACATCGAACTCATTATCAATACTACCCATTCAGGGGTAGAGATTGCCTTACTCAAAGAGAAACTCCTCATCGAACTCCATCGCGAACAACGCAACCAGGAGTACGCTGTAGGAGATGTCTACTTGGGCAGGGTTAAAAAGATATTGCCCCATCTCAATGCGTGTTTCGTAGACGTTGGCTACAGCAAAGATGCTTTTTTGCATTACCTTGATTTAGGCCCACAGTTTACTACGTTAAACGCCTTTGCGAGAAAAACCGCTGCCGGTGAAATGAGAACCTCAGATCTAATGGGTTTCAAAATGGAAGCCGACATCCGAAAGGAAGGAAAGATAAAAGACGTTCTCGGGCAGGGCTACGTAATTCCAGTGCAAGTAGCGAAGGAACCAATTTCTCAGAAAGGGCCTAGGCTCACAGCTGAAATTACCCTCGCAGGTCGTTACCTTGTACTTGTTCCATTCTCCAACAAAATCTCCCTCTCCGGAAGAATTACAGACGAAGACGAGCGCGATCGATTGCGCAAGCTCATCAACAGTATCCGACCGCAGAACATGGGGGTAATTATTCGCACCCAAGCGGAAGGCACGAGCGTTTCTGAGCTCGATCAAGACCTTCAAGACTTAGTGAAACGTTGGGAGGAACTGCACAAAAGCATGCGCACTGCGCGAGCTCCTCAGCGGGTACTTGGGGAGATTAACAAAACCTCTTCAATTCTTCGAGACATCCTCAACGACAGCTTTACGGCTATTCACGTGAACGATGATCAAGTCGCTTCAGAGGTTAAAGCATACCTAAAAACGTTCAACCACGAAGAGGGCATCGTGAAGATGCATAGAAGTACCGATTTATTCGATGCCTTCAGCATTCACCGTCAAATAAAGCAATGCTTCAGCAAACAGGTCAATCTCAAAAGTGGGGCCTATCTCATAGTTGAACACACCGAAGCAATGCACGTCATTGACGTTAACAGCGGAAACCGGAAAAATGCAACCGTGGTTAACCAAGAGGAAAATGCTTTTCAAACAAACGTTGAGTGCGCAAAAGAAATAGCCCGTCTTCTGCGCCTGCGCGACATGGGGGGAATTATTTGCATCGACTTCATAGACATGCAGAACAAAGACAACCAGCGAAAGCTGAGTGACGCTCTGCGCGATGCGATGAAGGAAGACAAGGCCAAGCACAATATGCTTCCTCCGAGCAGATTTGGTGTTGTGGAAATCACTCGAGAGAGAGTGAAGCCAGTAACCCAAGTGGTTACCACCGAAAAGTGCCCAAGTTGCGATGGCAAAGGCACAATCCAGTCCTCCCTGCTCTTTACCGAAGAAATCGAAAACAGCGTACGTTTCCTTTCTGAGGAAGGAACGCACAAGGAAATACGTCTTGTCGTACATCCAATGGTAGAAGCCTATCTAAATCGAGGCTTTTTCTCGAATATTACCAAAACTTGGAGTAAGAAGTACAAACTCAAATTACGCGTAGAACATTCCTCTAGCTCAGCCTTACTTGAGTATCATATTTTCGACAAAGAAGGGGAAGAAGTGAGTTTGTAACAACGCTTTCCGTCTTACTGCCGTCTGGCGCAGCAAACCACTACAATTTTTTTTGCGAAGAGTAGAAAAGCCCCTTCTGCATATAGCCTTACTCTGGTAGCCCAAGGCGTCAACTCTTGATGAAGACAAATCAACCTTATCTTAAATACGCGACAAAGTGTTTCTCTACTACACTGCTTAATGCAGCAATGTTCAAGTGGTCACTCACCTCGGCAGCATCTCGTACACTGCCGTCTTTCATGAGAATGCGTATCACGTCATATTGAGTGTTGTATGCCCTATTATCGACACTCGATTGAATGACAAAGTAACCAGCCTCCTCTTTGGAAAAATTATAGGTGGCTGCTACACGTTCAATTTCTTGATTTACGCGTGACACATCGAATGGCTCTCGTTGTATTTCAATCTTAAACAAGCTGCGATTTACCAGCATGGTGGCAATTTTGGCCAATACCCGATCATCGTGGCTTTGCCAAACTTTCAGCGAAGCAGCAATATCAAAATCATCAAGTGCCGCATAGTTTTGCAATGCCTCAGAAGCAGAGGAAAGATGCTCCAGCTTCACCTGATTGTAAAGAAAATAATGCAACGCAGGCGAACAATGAAGTGAGACACCTGAGCGCGCAAGCTCCTGTGCTCTGCGCAAGGCATTCACAAGCATAAACTCTGCACTCAACACCGTTTTGTGCAGATAGACCTGCCAGTACATGAACCTGCGGGCAACAATAAATTTCTCTATGCTATAAATCCCCTTCTCTTCTACCACCAGCTGATCGTCGACCACATCAAGCATTTTCAATATACGCTCGCTTCCCACCTGTCCTTCCACTACGCCACTGAAAAAGCTATCGCGCGCCAAATAATCCAACCGATCCATATCCAGCTGACTACTCACCAACTGATGTAAAAACTTCTTGGGGTATTCGTTATTAAAAATAGCCATGGCCATGGTGAGCTTGCCTTTAAAATGCTCATTCAGCCGATTCATCATAAGCGATGAAATGCTTTCGTGATGCACCTCACTGGCAATAGTGTACTCCAATGCATGGCTAAAAGGACCGTGGCCAATGTCATGCAACAAGATTGCGCACAAGAGCGAGACCTCCTCTTCGTCAGAAATCTCGTTGCCCTTCAACCTCAACTCATCAATGGCATTTTGCATGAGGTGCATTGCGCCAATGGCGTGCTGGAAGCGGTTATGAAGAGCTCCGGGGTATACCAAATGAGACAACCCCAACTGTGCAATACGGCGCAGCCTCTGAAACCAAGGATGATCAATCAGTTCAAGTATAAACGCATGACGAATGGAAATGAATCCATAGACAGGGTCGTTTATGATTTTTCGTTTAAGTGGCAAGGAAATATAATTGTTACGCAAAAATATCCAATGCAATGAGGAGTTAGGCTAAAATGTCTTTCATCGTAGATTTGAACAGGCTATAACCCCCTACACAATTATACTTATGGCAAGCGAACGTATTCTTTGGGCCGACGACGAAATAGATCTGCTCAAACCTCATGTGCTATTCCTAGAACAGAAAGGCTACCATGTGACTACAGTTAACAACGGGGCGGAGGCGATAGAGCGAGCGCGTGATAACTTTTTCGATATTGTTTTTCTGGACGAAAACATGCCTGGAATCAATGGACTTTCAGCGTTGCAAAAAATCAAGGACTTTGACCCCACCTTGCCCGTGGTCATGATTACTAAAAGTGAGGAGGAGCATATTATGGAAGATGCGATTGGTTCTAAAATCGCCGACTACCTCATCAAGCCAGTAAACCCCAATCAGATACTGCTTTCTTTGAAAAAAAACCTCAATGAGAAGCGTCTCATAAGCGAGAAAACCAGTAACGATTACCGCCAAGAATTTCGCGAAATTTCGATGCGTCTAGGCGATAAAATGAACCCCGAGGAATGGGCCGATTTTTACCGAAAGCTTGTTCGCTGGAGTATGGAGCTCTCCGACTCTCAAGACGAGGGCATGGCAGAAATTTTTCGCACTCAACGCATAGAGGCGAACGAGCAGTTCGCTAAATTCATAAAGAATAACTACATCTCATGGTTAAAGAACGCTACTCAAGCGCCCACCATGTCGCACACTCTCTTCAAAAACAAAGTCGCACCCATTCTAAAAGAAGCAAAGGACACTGTTTTTCTGGTGGTCATTGATAATTTGCGCTTCGACCAATGGCGTGTGATACAACCCAAATTAAAAGAATACTTCCGCCCTGAAAGTGAAGATATATTTTACAGCATTCTCCCAACAGCGACACACTACGCACGCAACGCGCTCTTCGCCGGGTTGATGCCAAGTGAAATTGAAAAGTTACATCCTAACCTTTGGCTCAATGAAGATGATGAGGGTGGGAAGAACATGCACGAAGAAGCGCTCATGGCGGCACAACTGAAGCGTCTCGGTTTCGACCTAAAATGGAGCTACACGAAAATCACCAATCTCAATGCAGGGAAAAGACTTAACGATTCGTTCAGTAATTTACTTACCAATAAACTGAATGTGATTGTCTACAACTTTGTGGATATGCTCAGCCATGCGCGCACAGAAATGGAGGTCATCAAAGAATTAGCCGACGATGAGCCAGCATACCGCAGCATTACATCCTCTTGGTTTGACCACTCACCTCTTCTAGACATTCTAAAGAAAGTTTCTGAAAACAACTGCACACTTATCATAACGACCGACCATGGAACCATCCGAGTTGAAAATCCAATTAAAGTAGTCGGCGACAAAAACACCAACTCCAACCTACGCTATAAGGCTGGTAGAAACCTCAACTACAATCCTAAAGAAGTCTTCGAGGTGCGCAACCCTGCAGATATTTTCTTGCCTAAAGTCAACATCAGCACATCGTATATTTTTGCTCAAAACAGCGACTTTTTTGTGTATCCAAACAACTACAATCAGTTCGTGCATCTCTATCAGAATAGCTTCCAACACGGAGGAATTTCAATGGAAGAGATGCTCATTCCATTCTGTGTAATGCATTCCAAATAAAACCCGATTACGCTTGTCATGAAAACACCCCTTCTGCTCTCATGCGCTATTGCATGTGCCATGGCTTTTGCCGGCTGTAGCTTACCCTCTGAACCCACCCAAACACCGCTTATGACCATCAAGCAATACCCGGTTACAACCCAAGAAGAAAAGACACTCGACTTTTTCGGAACATCCGTTTCTGATCCTTACATGTGGCTTGAAAACGATACTGCTGCAAACACCGAAGCTTGGGTAAACGAACAGATTGCCCTAACGTCGGGGTATCTCGACAGTATTCCATTCCGTCAAAAAATCAAAGATCGTTTCACGGAACTCTTCAACTTTGAAAAGGTTGGCGCTCCCACCAAGACCGGCGATTACTACTTTATGTTCCGTAACAGCGGACTAGAGGCACAGGGAAAATACTTTGTGCGCAAAGGGCTCGATGGTCCTGAAGAAATCTTCCTCGATGTGAATGCACTTTCTCCCGACGGAACGACATCGGCAGGTTTGCTGGGGGCAGACGATTCGAACCGTTACATGGCCGTATCTGTAAATGAAGCAGGCAGCGACTGGGGCCGCATCGAAATATTCGATATCGCTACCAAAACACGTTTGTCGGATCGGCTTGAATGGGTAAAGTTCAGCGGCGCTACCTGGTATAAAGACGGCTTCTTCTACAACCGATATCCTGCTCCCGAAAAAGGAAAGGAACTCAGTGGGAATAACGAATACCACATGGTGTACTACCACAAGCTCGGAACCCAGCAGAAGGAGGACCAACTGATGTATCGCGACAACGAGCGCCCCTACATGTACAATATGATTAGCGCCACCGAAGACAAAAAATTTCTTATTCTGAATGCCGCACCCGGCACCGACGGTTGGGAAGTGTGGATTAAAAATCCGGAGGACACACAAGGAAAATTCAAGCCCTTGTTCACTGATATTTCCCTTCACAACTCGATTGTTGAGAGCACAATCGACGGACAGTTGCTCATGCACACCGATGCCGAGGCACCTCGCTATCGGTTGGTTCAAGTCGACCCAAACAACCCGGGCATAGAAAACTGGAAAGAAATTGTACCACAAAATGACATGATGCTGCAAGGAGTTTCAACCTGCGGCGGGAAATTGTTTTTGAGTTATCTCGATAGGGCGAACACGCGCATCTTCGTGTG
Organism: Chryseobacterium gleum; assembly: GCA_945869405.1. Classification (GTDB taxonomy): domain Bacteria; phylum Bacteroidota; class Bacteroidia; order Flavobacteriales_D; family Sanyastnellaceae; genus JAIBBG01. The sequence goes on from CAMBPD010000082.1 coordinate 10,691, forward strand.
CAATTACGATGGCAGCGACAGAAAAGAAATTGCGATGCCCGACAAAACCGGCGCTGCAGGAGGTTTCTCGGGCAAGCGCGATGAAAAGACATGCTTCTATTCGTTCACTTCGTTTACCTATCCAACCTCCATTTACAAATACGATATCGAAACCGGTCAGTCCGAAGAATACTACACCATCAATGTGAAATTCGAACCATCGGCCTATGAGAGTAAACAAGTCATGTACAAGAGTAAAGATGGAACTGAGGTGCCTATGTTCATCGTACACAAAAAAGGGCTCAAGCTCGACGGCAATAATCCTACCCTGCTCTATTCCTATGGTGGTTTCTCGATTGCCATGCAGCCCGGATTCTCTTCGTCACGCATTATCCTGCTTGAAAACGGCGGTGTATTCGCCATGCCATGCATACGAGGTGGCAACGAATTCGGCGAAGAGTGGCATAAAGGCGGCATGCTCCAAAACAAGCAAAACGTGTTCGATGATTTCATAGCGGCCGCCGAATACCTCATCAAGGAGAAGTATACGTGTAGCGACAAGCTCGCCATTAATGGCGGGTCTAATGGCGGATTATTAGTGGGTGCTTGCATGACCCAGCGCCCAGAGCTCTTTGGTGTTGCTATGCCAGAGGTAGGTGTACTCGATATGCTGCGCTACCATCTATTCACTGTGGGTAAAGGCTGGATACCTGAATATGGTTGCGCAGATAGCTCCAAAACTGCCTTTGACTATCTTTATCACTATTCACCCTATCACAACCTAAAAAAAGACACACATTATCCGGCCACAATGGTGTTTACTGCAGACCATGACGATCGCGTTGTACCTGCCCATAGCTTTAAGTTTGCAGCGCGCCTGCAGGAATATCACAACGGAAAAGAGCCCGTGCTCATTCGCATCCAGAAAAGCGCAGGCCATGGCGCAGGCATGAGTACCAAACAAGTTATAGAGTCCGTTGCCGATCGTTACGCATTTATGTTTTATAACCTCAATATTCAATTGTAAATCTCCAACCCTATGAAAAAAACAGTTCTTACATTTTTCGCGCTTATGCTCTGCGTATTTGGTCACTCACAGTACCAAGTAGTCACTATTATCGAATCCATTGTCCCCGGTGGAGTTGGACGTTCTCGCATGATTGAAAATAGTTCGCCAGTGGACTACAATCAATTTACGACAACGCGCTCAGATGGCAAAGATTCAAAGCAAGGTGATGTAGACCGAGGCGACCTCAAAATAAGCTCATTCAAGGAAACGAAGATGTTGAATTTCTTCAGCATGGTGGGTATCAACTTTCAAAACATTGCATCCAACGATGCTCTTATCGTTTCAAAATTGAATGAAATGGATGCACAAGGCTATGAACTCAGTTTTGTAACTAGCGGTGTAGAAAGCGATGCCGGCAAAGAAGATGGCAGTGGAATTTTCATTACGCGCCTATTCTTTAAGAAGCGATAAAGAATACTTAGTTTCATAAAAGCCCGCTGAACGCGGGCTTTTTTTTAATGGAATTTTCCAAACTTCGTTCGAGAGAGCTCAATTTGCATTTGC
>CAMBPD010000083.1 GCA_945869405.1 Chryseobacterium gleum
GTTAGCGAATTCCGCCTTTGTTCATCACACGCGTTTGTGTGCGTATAGACTCTTTGTGTAGTTGCTCGAGGTACTTTAGAATAAAATCTTTTGACAGGCCTACCTGCTCCGCAAGGAGGGTGCGTGTTTCGAGTATTTCCTTCCAACGGTCAATTTGAAAGATGGTCACGGATTCGTCTTTCTTGAATCTGCCTAGCTCCTCGGTGATGCGCATGCGCTTACCCAATAAATGAATGATTTCTTCATCTACCTTGTCGATGCGTGAGCGCAGAGAATTTAATTCATGAATAAATTTCAAATCGTCGCTTTGCGCGTTTCTAACATGAATGCCTGTAACCATTTCCAACAGCACCTCGGGAGTGATTTGCTGGGCAGAGTCGCTTAGCGCCTCATCCGGGCGATGGTGGCTTTCAATCATCCAACCATCCATGTTCAAATCCATGGCCTTTTGAGCTACTGTTTGAAGCAAATCTCGTCGGCCGCATATATGGCTAGGGTCGCAAATGAGTGGCAGGTTTGGATACTCTGTGCGCAGTGCAATAGGTAGCTCCCAAAATGGTTTGTTGCGATAAATGCTATCGCCAATATGAGAGAAGCCACGATGAATTGCAGCGATACGCGTAATCCCTGCACGCTGAATTCTCTCGAGCGCTCCTATCCAAAGTTGCAGGTCCGGGTTGACAGGGTTTTTTACAAAAATCGGGATATCAACCCCACGCAGTGCATCGGCTATTTCTTGCACAGAAAAAGGGTTGGCCGTTGTGCGCGCGCCAATCCACAATGCGTCGAGCCCGTGCTTCAGGCATAGCTCAACGTGCTCGGCATTGGCAACTTCCGTCATAACAGGCAAGCCACTCGCTTTTCGTGCGCTGATCATCCAGGGCAATCCTTGTACTCCCACGCCTTCGAAAGCGTCGGGTCGGGTGCGCGGCTTCCAAATGCCGCCGCGCAGCATGTGAACCATTTTAGTGTTGGCTAAGCGCAAGGCCGTATCTACATATTGCTCTTCAGACTCAACGCTGCATGGTCCGCTAATGAGAAAAGGGCCGTCGAAGGTTATCGGCCATTCCTTCAAGGTGGGAACGCTATGCAGAGTAGACTTTGTCATGGAAGTAAAACAATGCGAATTTACGGTTGTTCAAGGGCCTAGATGCGCGCAATTAAATACAAAAAAAAGGGACTCTCATTCGAAAGTCCCTGATTCTATTGTCGTACCGAAGGAGGGACTCGAACCCTCACGTCTTTCGACACACGCACCTGAAACGTGCGCGTCTACCAATTCCGCCACTTCGGTAATGTGGTTTCTTCGGCTTCGCGCCTCTGAAGTTTTTTTAAGAGTTACTTCTACTCTTTGGTATGAATCAACTCTCGCCGTAAAAGCGAGAGTTGTATTGGTGCCCTGGACTGGACTCGAACCAGCACATCTTGCGAAATACGCCCCTCAAACGTACGTGTCTACCAATTTCACCACCAGGGCGAATTTTAGTATGTATGAAGAATAAAAGAGGACAGTGGTGCTGTCCTCAATTTTCTTCTCCTTTAGTGATTCCGCTGGGGCTCGAACCCAGGACCCATACATTAAAAGTGTATTGCTCTACCAGCTGAGCTACGAAATCTTTCCTTTGAAAAGCGGGTGCAAATATATACGTGCATTTCGGATAAGCAACCTTTGTTAAGAATTTCTGAATGTATGATGAAAAAAGTGTTGAACGTGTTGGTTTTAAAGGGTTGGGTGACGGTCAACGACACGTCCTTTATCTGAATACAAACGGAAGGTTGCAAGTTTTCGAAACAACGATGCTCCTAAATTTTCCGAGATGTGAATCATTTTTGGATTGAAATCCCCTATCCAAGTGAGTATCGTTTTTTGATAGCGATTCAAGGGCACAATGTGCTCTTCGCAATATTTAATCAGAGCGCCTTCAACACCTCGTCCATGGTAAGCTCTGTCTACCCCGAAAACTAACCCAACCATTGTAGTGCGTTTGCCAAACAATTTATAGAACAGAACGCGAAGCATTCCCAGTGCGTTGAGATTTCCTCTTGCATACCGCATGAATTCATTGACCTCGGGTAGATTTATGTAAAAACCAATAGGCTTCTCATGATGGTACGCAAAGACCATAATGTCGCGGTCCATGACAGGGCGCATCGCTTGAATAGCCCTTCTTGCTTGCTCTATACTCATGGGTTTAAATCCGCTATGCACCGCCCATGCCGAGTTGTAAATGGTCACGAAGTCGTGTGCAATTTGTTCAAAGCTTCTTCCGCGTGCATTGCTCACCCGGAAAGACGTGTCTTGAAGCAGTTGTTCGGACTTTCGGGCAAAAATTTCTTGAGCCGGCAAGTGTAAATCCCTCTTGTAACAAAGCTGTTCATAATACAGTTGGAAGCCTGCATTCTCGAAAAACGCTCTATAATAGGCTGGGTTGTAGTTCATGCGAAAACTACTCTGGTCATGGAAGTTTTCAATCAATAAACCCCAGTACGCTTCCTTTTCACCAAAATTAATCGGGCCATCTATGGCCTCAACTTCAAGGTTCATCAGCCAGTTGATCGCTGTTTCGAGAAGTGCTTTCGCTGCCACGTCATTTTCAACGCATTCGAAAAAGCCAATGCCTCCTGTTTTTTGCTGTTGAGAATCTGAATACTTCTTGGAGTAAAATGCCGCAATCCGACCAACGGGTTGGTGGCCGCTATCCAAAGCTATCCACCGTTGAGCGCAGCCTTGCGCAAAGAGTTTGTTTTTCGTGGGGTCGAACACTCCTGCTACATCTTGTCGAATGTGCGGTATAAAGTTGCGATCCTTGGCATATATCATCAAAGGAACATCTAACCATTGAGCTTCTTGACTGGCTCCAGACACTTGTTGAATTGTCATTTGCTTTGTATGGGCGTAAAGCACGCAATTTATTCACAACCCTTGAAAGAAAAAATGATCGTCCAAACAACCTATGACTGCCTACTTTTGTCATTGTCATGTAAACCAAACCAAAGAAGAAAACAATGAAATTCCTTTTATTCTTTTGCATAATGACTTTAGCGGCGTGCTCGGTCACAGCGCAAAGCTCTCCCTCCACCAAAGTGCATCAGGCATTTTCGTCGGAAGCCCTTTCTGCAATGACCGCCAATCAAATGGCCACATTGGAGTTTAGAGCTGAAAAATTATGTTGGTTCGAACAGGTCAAAAATGAAAATCAAACCTCGTGGTACACACTGGTGGATTTGGAGGGAAATTCAGTGGCCATAACCGATGCAATGGTTTTGGATTTCAACCCACTTCTCTACAACTTACCGCAGCAGTCGGTTCGATGCGAGAACTTACCGATTCAAACAACATCGGGTAATCAATTATTACTCATAGTGCGCTCTGAAGAAATGATGCAGAAAGAGTGGGAGCGTCATTCAATTAAACAAGCAAAATCAAACGCCAAGTAATATGAGACAAAGTATTGCAATAACCCTTCTTTGCCTTATAGCAGCAGGTAGCTGGGCACAATCTGAAGTTTTTAATATTGGTAATGGAGACACCTATACTGGATGTGATGCTATTATGCATGACGCCAGTGGTGGTTTGGCTCCTTATGCACCAAATTCAAACAACCAGATTACTATTTGCCCGCAGGCACCTGAAACACAGGTAAACTTGTACTTTATCGGATGCGATATTTCGGTGGGTGACGTGTTGTCTATTTACGATGGTGCCGATACAAATGCCCCACTCATAGGCGAGTACGATCAATCGGAACTCTTGTTTGAAACAATTAGCCCTTCAGCATCCAATCTATCGGGCTGCCTAACGGTGACTTTTGTATCTAACGCAGACGCGAACGTAGGCGATTTCTCTATGCGAATCATTTGCGGAATTCCGTGCGATTTTCCCATTGCTGATATTTTTGCAGATGCAGACACCATGAAGGTTTGTCCCGGAGAGGCTGTTGAGTTTTATGGTGGAAATTCCACATGGACAACGGGTGCAACTTTGGCCGACTTTACGTGGGATTTTGGCGATGGCACTGAAGACACGCAGACATGGTCTGTCGTGCAACACGTTTTTAATGAGCCGGGTGGTTACCGAGTGCGTTTGTACATCGAAGACAGCAATGGTTGCCAGAGCGCAAATATTCCGGAAGTGGTCGTACTCGTTTCAACCCCGTTTGTGTTTGACCTTACCGTTAGTGACGATTATTTCTGCTTGGGTAACTCCATATTAGTGGGTACGCAAGAATTCGTGGACTCTACCTCTACCGGATTTGGTGATGAAGGGCAAAATGGAAGCTCTCTAACTTGGATTGAAGATAATAGCTTGGTTTTCGACAACGGTATTTACATTCCAGACAATCAAGGTTGCCTGGAAGCTGAAATCGTATTCAGTCAATTCGGTACTGCAACAGTTAATGATATCGCCGATTTCAGCAATATCTACTTCAATATGGAGCACTCCTTTGTTGGCGATATCACCATTGCTGTTATTTGCCCAGATGGTTCGGTGATGAGTATTTTTCCTGAGGCAGGCGGATCGGGTACCTACCTGGGCGAACCTGTAGATTTGGATAATGGTGTGCCTGGTGTGGGCTACGAATATTCATTTAGTCCGAATTCTACCGGTGGTTCATGGATGGATTTCCTCGGAGGTGGCGGAGGTGTAACAATTCCGGCGGGCGATTACGCTCCGGATGGTTCATTTGCCGATTTGATCGGATGTCCTTTGAATGGAACGTGGACGTTGGAGGTTTGTGATATTGTCGGAGCCGACGATGGGTATGTGTTCGAATTCGGAATCCAATTCGCTCCCTCTTTCTATCCAAATGTGCTGCAGTTCACGCCTGTTGTGGGTCTAGGTTGCGACTCAAGTTTCTGGGTGACACCAAATGATTTGACGCAGATTGGTCCTGACTGTGACTGGGCCATATTCGACCCCGCAACCCCAGGAAACTACACGTTCCAGTATAGGGTCATAAACGATTTCGGTTGTGAGTTTACTCAAGTAGTGACGGTCACAGCAGTTGCACCACCCGAGGTAAATGCCGAAGACATTCCACTGTGCTTTGGTGCCAACAACCAACTTCAGGCTGTGATAGAAAATGCTGTGCCGGGCGCTCCCTATGCATATTCCTGGTCGCCAACTACAGGCCTTTCCAGCCCAATCATTGCATCGCCAACTGTTACCAATATCACAGAGGAAACTACCTATGTCGTTACTGTTACGGCGATTGGATTGGACAATTGCGAAGGCAGCGATCAGGCTACTGTATTTCTAGTGCCACAATTGATTCCGACCACCTCGCCTCAGTATGATTGCGATGCTACCTATCCCGTTTCGCTTTCCTGCGTTCCTCAGGTGAATTCATCGGCTACCTACGCTTGGACACTCGATGGGAACATTGTTTCCGGTGGCTTGAGCGATACACTGGTAGTCAATGACGATGGGCACTACCAATTAGTGGTTACCGATGCCGACTGCCAAACGAGCGACACCATCGACTACTTTGTTGCTCCACCGCTTATTATCGACGACCGTATTATGCGCCCATGCACAGAAACACTGCCTGTAGATATAATCATGGAGGAACAGTTCCAAGATATTATTTGGTCGTGGGATCATTATCCGAATTTGCTTGCCTACAGCCAAGGGAATACGGATTCAATTGGGTTCTATGATTTGGCATCCTACAACACCAACATCCCGGGAATTTATGTTATTCATGTGCAGCAGGAAGATTGCACTTCCGAAGGTACGATTGTGCTGCGCTTTGACCCGGAAGAGTGCGTGTTGTTAATTCCGAACATTATGACTCCCAATGGGGATGGAGATAACGATACGTTTGATGTAACGAGCATAGGGCGTTATCCAAGAAGTACATGCCAAATTTACAATCGCTGGGGATTCCTTGTCTTTGAAGACATAGACTACAATGGTACTTGGAACGCTGATGGCGCTCCAGACGGTGTGTATTATTACATTGTCGGTGTAAACAAAAACTCTGGTATGGATTATTACCGTGGTGATCTCACGATTATTCGCTAAATCATTCAATGCACTTCAAAAGCCGTCCTTGAGGCGGCTTTTTTTTTATCTTCTCATATTTGCATTCACATTATGAATGCTATCGACGAGTTGGGAAGCCTTGCTTCCGTGTTGCGCATAGAGCAGCGCGAAGATTATGCCCTACATAATTCATGGCTGAAGCAATCGAGCATTCAAGAGCGCAAGCGAAATGGTATCACTTGGTTTCCTCTGAAAATCGTTGAAACTGGCTTCGGCATAGGGTCTTATCCATTTGTGGTTGTGGAGCGAAACCCGGGCGACAGACTCGAGCACAGATTCCAGAGTGCCGCGCCCGTAAGTTTGTTTTCAGCTGCTGAAGGCAACGGGGAAAAGACAGTAACAGGCACTATCGGGTATGCGGATGATCAACGCATGAAGATTTCCTTTTTTTTGGATGAATTACCCGATTGGATGGAGGATGGTAAGTTGGGCGTCAATTTGTTGTTCGATACCCGCACGTACGATGAAATGTTCAAGGCGCTAAACGTGCTGATAAATGTGGATAAGGGCCGCTTGAAGGAGCTGCGAGATGTATTGCTTGGTTATTCGCCACCAAAAACGCACGCATTTGAGGGTGTGCTTTCACCGGCGCTCAATGAGTCGCAAAACCACGCGCTACGAACGATTTGTGAAGCGGAGGACGTGGCGATAGTGCATGGCCCCCCGGGCACGGGAAAGACAACAACGCTAGTAGAGTCAATGCTCGAGGTACTTAAGTCGGAGAAGCAAGTGCTTGTCTGTGCCCCGAGCAACGCCGCTACCGATCACCTCGCAAAATGCTTGGCAGCAAAGGGTCTGCGTGTGGTGCGACTGGGCAACCTTGCAAAGGTCGAGTCGGATAATACAGCACTCACGTTGGATGTTATTTTACAACAAGAGAAAGATTTTAAGCAAATACGGGAGCTCAAACGACGAGCGCTCGACTTGAGAAAAATGGGCGGTAAGTATAAGCGGTCATTTGGAAGAGAAGAGGCCGAACAACGCAAACTTATTTTTCACGAAGCAAAGCAGATAAGCCGTGAGGCGCGAGAGCTTGAGTCGTATCTCATTCAGAAAGTGCTCGATGATGCCCAAGTAATAGCGTGCACGCTTATTGGCTCGGCGAGTGATGATTTGAAAGGCCGCCGATTCTCAACCGTGGTCATCGACGAAGCTGGACAGGGTATTGAACCCGCCGTATGGGTACCTATCCTAAAGGCTGATCGTGTGGTTATGGCCGGAGATCCCTTTCAACTTCCCCCAACAGTGAAAAGCCAAGAGGCTGTGGCAAAGGGCCTCTCGGTTACCTTGCTGGAAAAGGGAATTGAGCGTTTGAGCAATGTTGCACTACTAAAGACGCAGTACCGAATGCACGAAAGCATTATGGCTTTTTCGAATCGGAAATTTTATGGAGGAGCCCTTCAAGCTCATGAGTCCGTTGCTAATCGGTTGCTCGGTAACTCTTTGCCTTTGGAATTCATCGATACCGCCGGATGTGGTTTTGAGGAACAGGCAGGTGACGAGGGCGCTTCGCGATGCAATCCGGAAGAATTAACGATTCTAAAAAAGCATTTCGACCAATTACAGTTTGAGGTATCAACTCCGTGGAGTGCCGCTATTATATCGCCCTATCGAGCACAGGTGGAGCTCTTGCGAAGGGAGTTTGCCGGGGTCGAACGCGCAACGGTGAATACCATCGACTCTTTTCAAGGGCAAGAAAGAGATGTCGTCTACCTCAGTCTTGTGCGAAGCAACAGCAAGGGCGAAATTGGATTTCTTCGTGATTACAGACGTATGAACGTGGCCATGACTAGGGCGAAAATGAAGTTGATCATTATTGGCGACAGTGCCACGTTGGGCAATGATCGTTTTTTCGCAGAACTACTAGAGTATATAGAGGCGCGGGGCAGCTACCGCACAGCCTGGGAGTTCATGTATTGAATCAATGCGCAGAGTTACGTTTTTCGAGCATGGGCACAAACGAAAACTCCCCATGAAAGCTGCTTGCAAAACTGCCGTCTGGCTGCTCTTGGACGACCATCATCTGCTGAACTTCACCTTCGCCAAAGGGCATGACAAGCAACCCGCCAGGCTTTAACTGCATGAGTAATTCTTCGGGCAATGTGGGCACTGCACACGTAATGAGAATACGATCGAATGGGGCAAATGCAGGCATCCCCTTATAGCCGTCGCCGTAGCTCAAGTAGGGTTTATACCCCATCTGTTCCAATAGTTTTTTTGAGTTGAGATGGAGTAGGCGTTGGCGTTCTATCGAATATACTTTAGCGCCTAATGCGCATAAAACGGCACATTGGAACCCGCTCCCCGTGCCTATTTCCAGTACTTTCATACCCGGCTCTATTTTCAATAGGCTAGATTGTGTGGCCACGGTAAATGGATGTGAAATGGTTTGCCCAACTCCAATCTGAAAGGCCTTGTTGTTGTAGGCAATCTCTAAGAATGCACTGCTCAAAAAGTGATGGCGCGGAACGGCGTTTATGGCATTAAGCACGCGCTCATCGGTGATGCCCATGCGCCTAATTTCCTCTACAAGCTTCTTTCTAAGGCCTTTATGTTTGTGTGAATCTTCTAACATAGCTGTGGTTAAAACTAAGGGCTTGTTTCATGCGCTATGCAGTGTTGAAAATTAAAAATTAACCATGGAATGTAGACACAGCAAATTCGAATTTTTGTGGTATGGCTGATAAGCTAAAAATAGGAGTGTTGGGCGCGGGGCATTTGGGTAGAATCCATATGAAGTGCATTCTCGAATTATTCGAGGTATATGAACTTATAGGGTTTTTTGACCCTGACCCGGCAAACGCCAAATTGGCCGCTGAGCAATTTGGGATAATGGCTTTTCACAATCCGAAATCGCTTGTAGAGGCTTGCGATGTGGTGGATATTGTAACCCCTACGGCAAATCACTTTGAAAGCGCTTCAATGGCAATTCGAAGCCTGAAGCATGTGTTTATAGAAAAGCCAGTAACCAACACCTCGGAAGAAGCAAGAACCTTGATTCGACTTTCCAAAGAGGCTGGCGTGAAAGTACAGGTTGGCCATGTGGAGCGTTTCAATCCGGCTTTTCAGGCGGTGAAGGAACACCTTAACCAGCCTCGTTTCATTGAAACCCATCGACTGGCACAGTTCAATCCGCGTGGGACCGATGTTTCCGTTGTTTTGGATTTAATGATTCACGACATTGATATTATCTTATCGGTAACAGGCGCCAATGCCCGCCGCATTTCGGCAAGCGGTGTTGCCGTGTTGAGTGATACCCCCGACATTGCCAATGCGCGTATTGAGTTAGACAATGGATGTGTAGCCAACCTAACAGCAAGCCGAATATCATTGAAGAACATGCGTAAATCGCGTTTCTTTCAAAAAGACGCTTACATCTCCGTAGACTTTCTCAAAAAGGAGGCGGAAATTGTTCGCATGAAGGAAATTGTTGGCGATCCCGATCCTTTCTCAATAACCATTGATCTTGGAAGCGACAAGGGCCACAAGGAAATTTTATTCGATAAGCCTACAATTCCCGAGACCAATGCTATTCGGGATGAATTGGCGTCATTGGCGCGGTGTATTCATACCAACGATTTTCCAGAGGTTTCTTTGCAAGATGGAACCCGCGCCTTGGAAGTGGCCCTTCAGGTCTTGGAAAAAATGGCGCAGCATGTGCTCATTCAAGATCCCGAGGTGCAGCCCCCAAAAGACTTCAACTAAGTTAAAGAGTGAAGTTTTCAACACAGGCAATTTTTCCCGATTAGGTCAGTTAGAGACGTGCCATTCACGGCGCTTACCTTAATTTGCCAACCTTTTAACAGCACTCAAAGAGTATATGCGGCTTGTCCCATTCATTTTTTTTGTATTCGTTGTGGCTTCTTGCAACAAAGTAGATGATACTGTAGTGCCGGCTTACGTTACTGTTGCCGGTTTTACACTGGTTACCCAGTCTTTTCAAGGAAGCAACAGTTCTGCAATCTCTGAATTGTGGCTCTATGACAATGGAAACATTTTAGGTGTTGTGGATACACCTGTCTCGCTGCCTTTGCTTGGCACTGGAGTGCATACCCTATCGGTGTTTCCCGGAATCAAAAACAATGGCATTGGTACAAGCCGAATACGTTATCCTTTTTACACTTCCTACGATACCACAATCACTGTCTCTGCCGGTTCTCAATATAGCTTGACACCTCACTTTTTTTACTTGCCAAGCGCGAATATTGATGCGAAACGGAATTTCGAATCGGGTAACTCGTTTGTTGCGGCGTCATCAAATACCGGCACGATAGAACTCGTCAGCGATCCCGTGATCGCCTCTAGCGGTGTGCGTTGCGTGAGAATGAAATTGCCTTCGGGAAATTCCTTGCTGAGTTATATCGATGAAAACAATATCGCACTCAATGCGGGAGACGTTGCATTTATGGAAATGGATTATAGTTGCAACAACACCTTCGGGGTTGGTATGTACGTCATAACCGACGGAAATTCGAGTAAAGTGCCAGTGCTATATCTGACACCAACACAGGCGACAGGCGACGACTTTCCAACTTGGAACAAGATATACATGGACCTAGGTATGGTGGCTTCACAGTTTCCATCGGCCGATGGCTTTCGCTTGTATGTAGAGTGCACAAGCGGCGAGGCAATGGAACCAACACTGTATTTCGACGACATCAAAATTGTGAAGTAGAAGAGATTGATGAATAATGTGCGACAAATAGCGAGGTATGTGCTCTCCGACTGGTTGGCAGCCGCTGTTGCATGGACTGCCCTGTACGTGTACCGAAAGATGTACCTCGAACCGGTGAAATTCGGTGATGATGTGCGTCTCGAGTTTGATACAAATTTTTCTCTCGGCTTGGCAATTGTGCCTATGTTTTGGCTGTTGCTTTACGGAGTGAGCGGACACTATGCGGATATTTTCCGCAGACACCGTTTGAAAGAACTTGCCCAGGTTTCGATGGCCTCCATTGTTGGAGTGCTTATTATCTTTTTTGTATTGCTGCTCGACGACGAGATAAAGTATTACCAGCATTATTACAAGTCTTTTTTGGTTTTGCTCGCTACCCATTTTATGCTCACTTTGTTCATGCGGTTGATACTCACTTCGCGAACGGTGGCACGGGTGCACAGTGGTGAAATAGGTTTCAATACAATCATCGTGGGGGGCTACGACAGAGCCTTGAGTTTGTTCGAGGAAATCAAAGCGATGAAAAGTTCGCCGGGCTATAACTTCGTCGGCTTTGTGCGCGTCAATGGCCAAGATAATCTGCTTGCCAAGCACATTCCTTTGTTGGGTAAGTACTATGAAATACCGCGACTCATTGAGCAGCATGATATTAAAGAGATAATCATTGCGGTGGAGAGTGGTGATCACAAGGATCTAGAAAACATATTGCATCTGTTGGAGGGCTGGGAGGTGAATGTGAATATCATCCCGGATATGTTCGACATTCTCAGCGGATCGGTGAAGATGAACAGTATTTATGGCGTGCCACTGATTCGAGTCAACCATGAAATAATGCCGCAGTGGCAATTTTCAATGAAACGATTTCTGGACATCTCGGTTTCGCTTCTAGCACTCATTGTGCTTGTTCCGTTTTTGATTGCCATAGCGCTGGCAATAAAATTCACAGCCAATGGATCAATACTCTACTCCCAAGAGCGCATTGGTAAGCACGGCAAGCCTTTTCAAATTATTAAGTTTAGAACGATGGTGGCCAATGCGGAGGCCGACGGACCACAATTGAGTTCAACACATGATGGCCGTGTAACGTCGATAGGTAGATTTTTAAGAAAGAGCCGACTCGATGAGCTACCTCAATTTTACAATGTGCTGCGAGGAGAAATGTCTTTGGTTGGTCCGCGGCCAGAGCGACGTCATTTCATTGATTTAATCATGCTACGCGCGCCACATTATAGTCATCTGCACCGTGTTCGTCCGGGTATAACTTCTTGGGGACAGGTTAAATATGGTTATGCTGAAAACGTTGATCAAATGATACAGCGTCTTAAGTATGATGTGCTTTACATCGAGAATATGTCGCTCGCTATGGATTTCAAAATTCTTTTCTACACGGTTGCAATAGTGCTAAAAGG
>CAMBPD010000084.1 GCA_945869405.1 Chryseobacterium gleum
GATCCGGCATACCAGAACATGCAACGAGTGCCGGTAGACCTCGGCATGAACTTGACCGGAAAGATTTTCAGTCCAGGCATCGACTTCTCCATTGATCTACCCACGGTAGACCAAGTCACCAAGAGCCGTGTAAACGCGGTTATTAGCACCGATCAGGAGCGCAATAGGCAGGCCTTTGCCTTGCTGGTGATGCGCAGATTTATTAGCCCACCCAACGTAACCGCAGACCATAGCAGCACCAGTGCCATCGCAGCAAATGGCACAGAGTTTCTTTCAAGCCAGATTTCTTCATGGCTAGGTCAAATAAGCGACGACTTCAACCTGGGCTTCAATTACAGCCCGGGTGATGACATCAGTAATGAGGAAATTGCCCTTGCATTGGGCACACAATTGTTCAACGAGCGACTTTCCTTGAACAGCAACTTTGGCGTTTCGCGCAATACAGGTACCTCCACTGCCAACCAAAATGCTACCAACATTATCGGCGATGTTCGCATTGAATATAAGATTACCCCCGAGGGCCGTATTCGACTCGTGATGTACAACGAGAGCAATGACTTCAGCGCCAATGCACTTCAACAGTCGCCCTATACGCAAGGCCTGGGCGTAATCTATCGGGAAGATTTCGACACGTTCGATGAATTTGTACAAGGCTTTAAAAAGTTATTAAAGGGAAAAGACAAGACGCAAACGACCATGCAGTAACCCGGACATTGTTCCAACCAAAACCAACCAGTGAAAGACAGCCACGGCCGCACCATTGACTACTTGCGTTTAGCGATAACCGATCGTTGCAACCTGCGCTGCCATTACTGCATGCCTGCCGAGGGCTTGAATTGGCTCAAACGCGATGAGGTGTTATCGTTTGAAGAAATCGAGCGTTTGCTCAACATTTTTGCAGGACTCGGAATACGCAAATTGCGATTTACCGGTGGTGAACCATTTGTGAGTCGCGAATTCCCCCATCTTCTAAACCGTGTAGCCAATAGCGCCAAGTTTGATTCCATAAGTATTACTACCAATGGCGTGCTTACGGCGCCTCACGTGCATTTGCTTAAATCACTCAACATTCATTCGGTCAATTTGAGTCTCGACACCACCGATGCTAATCGATTTAAAGCCATAACACGACGCAACGAATTCAGCGCAGTCATGCGCACGCTCGATGAACTTCAGGCGGCAGATATTCCTACAAAAATCAATACGGTAATTATGGAAGGCGTGAACGAGATGGATCTCATTCCATTAGCCCTGCTAAGCAAAGACCGCCCTATCGACGTGCGTTTTATCGAAGAAATGCCCTTCAATGGACGTGGAGATCGACACGCTATGAAGTGGACCCGTAAAGGCTTGTTGCATGCTTTGCAAGAGGAGTTTGGTGAGCTGACACGCATCACAGATAGTGCTAATTCCACCTCCGAGAATTATGCTGTAGATGGGCATAAAGGACATATCGGCATCATAGCCGCTTGGTCACGCACATTTTGCGGCACATGCAACCGCGTGCGGCTCACGCCTTCAGGCCATATTAAAACATGCCTGTATGGAAAGAATGAACTTGATTTAAGGAAGGAGTTGCGAGCCGGATTAAGCGATGAAGACATCGCGCAAAAAATTGAAAATGCAGTTCGGCATAAAGCTATAGACGGCAACATAGCTGAGCAACAACGATCACGGGTTGAAGAATCGATGGCCACAATTGGAGGATAATACAGCATGATTACGCCCGCACAAGCACAAGCCATCATCATGAGCAAGTCGCTGCAACTTGCAACTGTGGCTGTTTCCATAAACGAAGCAATGAACCGCGTATTAGCCGAAGACTTGTATGCCGATAGCGACCTCCCTCCTTTTGATCGGGTAATGATGGATGGCATTGCCGTTCGATTCGAGTCACTGCAACGCGATCAATGCACCTTTGCAATCGCAGGCATGCAGCGAGCCGGTGGCATGCAGCAAACCCTCGCCCACCCCGATACTTGCCTCGAAATAATGACAGGCGCAATTTGTCCTCATCAAGCAGACACCGTTATTCCCTATGAGCATTTGCACATCGAGAATGACATCGCCACGGTGTTGCATGTGCCTGATTCAATAGGCAAGAATATTCATCGCAGAGCAAGTGATAAAATACAAGGCGATAAGCTGGTGAGTAAGGGAAGGCGAATAGGTGTGGCAGAAATAGGCATTGCAGCTTCAATAGGAAAAGTAACCCTCGAGGTGAATGCGCATCCACATGTATTGATTTGTTCTACAGGTGATGAATTGGTAGCCATCGAAAACGTTCCGGAGCCGCATCAAATCCGTCGATCCAATGTGTATGCCCTTCAAGCTATGGTGCAAGCTCAAGGCTGGTTATGCGACACTTTGCATCTGCCGGACGACGAATCGGAATTGCAGCATTCACTTTCCCACGCACTCCAAAACTATGAAGTTATATTGATGAGCGGCGGTGTTTCCAAAGGGAAATTCGACCTTGTGCCAGATGTATTGCAGAAGCTTGGTGTTGAACAGCACTTTCATCGCATAGCGCAAAAGCCGGGCAAGCCGATGTGGTTTGGAAGCACGAACAAAACGGTGGTCTTTGCATTCCCCGGCAATCCTGTGTCTACGCTGGTATGCGCCGCGCGATACTTACTGCCATGGATTCACTCCCAACAGGGCCGCTATATTCCTCAATGGGTGGAGGTAAAAAATGAAATCACATTACTTGAAAAACTCACGCAGTTCATTCCCGTGCGTTATTCATATGATGAGCAATCCACTTCAATAGAAATCATACGCAATCAGGGATCCGGGGATTTCAGCGCGCTCAGCGGCGCATGTGGATTTATCGAAATCCCTACAGGCGCGGATGTTATCGGCGCCTTTAGCAACTACCGCTTCTTTCCAATGCCTTAGGCTTACTTCTTCGGGCCTTTACCGCCGCCACCTTCCTTGCGCTCTTTCATGTGCTGTAACAGTTCGCGCTGAAATTCGCGGTCGAGTTTGGACAATTGCATGGTACGATTAGGCCCAAGCACAGGCATGCAATCCTTCAAATACTGCGCTTCCAAATCAACCTGAGACTTTTTGAATTGAGCGTTGCGATCGATTTCGGCTATCGCTTCCTTTTCAGTAAATGTGGGCACCTCACCCTTCTTCTTATCACCCTTGCCTGCCTTACGCAACTCATCTTCCTTTTTGTTGAACCCATTGTAAATAGGCCAGAATTTCTCCGCCTCAGCAGTCGTCAACTCTAGCTTTTCAGAGTAATAACTGCGTTTAAGGGCTTCCACCTTTTCCTTGCGTTTCTGGCCGTCCTGCGGAGCCGCCTCCGGTTGCGCAAAGACCGCGGTTGCATTCAATGCAAAAGCGAATAACATAAAGCGAATTGTATTTTTCATTGTCGTGAATTTAAAGGTCATCTAGTATATTAAGTTGTTCTTCATCTTTTAAATACTCTCGAATATCCTCATCATCAATATCGTCCCATGTGATGACGCGCTGTCCTTTGGATGGTTTAAAGTCGTGCACGTCAATCGGTGTTTTTTGTATCGCAACCGTGTCAGTCACAATCGTGTCGTCCACGATAAATTCCTCATACATGGTTTCATCAAATTCTATTTCATGCAAATCGTCGTAATCCAAATTGGCCTCCTCCAATTGATCCGCAAAAGTGCGTTCATACTTTTGTGAGGGCCAGCTCACAATGCACAACACCCCAATAACCACTGCTGCAGCCAAGGCCATCCACATCCTCACCATGCGCCCCTTTCCCTCGATCACTTGAGGGGCATTCATTTTCTGCTCCAACACCACTGCCCTTGATTCAAAATAACCTGCGGGAACTTCAACTGAAGCATGCAATACACTTTCAAGCAATGCTTGTTGCGATTCAAAATAGCCGGAGGGTACTCGAAGCAGCTCAATCCTACGCGAATCTTCTGCAGCCGACTTCAAGTGGTCAGTAAAAGCAATCTCATCGCTATGTTCCAAATTATTCATGACTGTTTCAAGTAGGCTTCAATTTTTTGCACGGCATGGTGGTAGCTCGCCTTCAAAGCGCCAACACTTGTTCCGGTTATTTCCGACATCGCCTCATATTTCATTTCCTGATAATACTTCATGATGAAAACAGCCTTTTGCTTTTCGGGCAGTAACGCAATCGCTGTTTGCAATCGCTGTTGAATTACATCGCCTGTGAACAACTCATCTTCTTGCAAAGCCCATCCCAGTTTTTCCTCAACTTCGTGAGCCTGCACCTGCAACAGTTTTTTGGAACTGCGCAAAAACGAGATGCACTCATTGTGCGCAATACGAAAGATCCACGTCGACAATTTCGATTCACCCCGAAATGAATCTATACCTCGCCAGGCTTTAATGAACACCGTTTGCGTGATGTCGTCGGCATCGTCATGACTCAGCACCATCCGACGCACATAGTAATACACGGGTCGTTGAAATTCCTGAATGAACAATCGAACAGCTTCGGAACGTTTGTCCGAATCACGAAGCATTTCCATCCATTCTGTTTCACTCATGCGAAGGTTTGACGATAGCGGGAGGCGTTGGTTTAAAGGCAGACAAGAAATTGTTGGTGCTTGGTTTAAAAGAGCTGCCCAGAGTAATTTTCAAATTGAACAAAATAGAGATCCACTCATTCGAAACAGTCCATCAAACGCCTCCCCTCGAATTCGCTCGGGCAGCGGTTCATTTGTCGGAAGTCTTGGCTTAGATGATGACTGAGCGACGTCGAGATCACCTTTGCACTTCCACGCGCAACAAAAAACTACCACTTGCGCGCACTCAGCACCGTCTTGGTAAGCAATAGAAAAACAACAATTAGCGCCATGAAGTACACTACATCACGGCTATCAATAAGTCCTCTACTCAATGAATTGTAGTGGGCTTGCATCCCTAGGTTTAGCACAACAGTATCTGCAGCACCCAGCAATTCAAAAGAGGCGATAGAAGAAAATCCGGTATACATAAAAAAGCACAGCATACCGGCCACAAGAAAACTAACGATTTGGTTGTTGGTGATGCTCGAGGCAAATATGCCAATGGAGACATATCCAGCGGCCAAGAGCAGCAAACCAATATACGATCCCCAGGTGCCACCAGTGTCGATGTTGCCCACCGGATCGCCGAGTGTGTATACCGTGAAATAGTAAACCAACGTGGGCACAATGGCTATCACCACCAACAGAAAACAGGCAAGGTACTTCGCCCCAATAATTTGAACATCAGAGATTGGTTTGGTAAGAAGTAATTCAATTGTTCCCGTGCGTTTTTCTTCCGCAAACGAGCGCATAGTGATGGCGGGGATTAAGAACATCAGCACCCAAGGGGATATGAAAAACAGAGGTTCAATGGAAGCAAAACCACCCTGAAGGATATTAAAATCGCCATCGAAAATCCAGAGAAACAAGCCTGTGATGAGAAGGAAAACAGCAACCACCACATAGCCAATTAATGAACTGAGGAAGGTGCGTATTTCTTTAAGTAAAAGAGCTTTCATGACTTGTGTGGTAGAAGAAGTGCGAAGTTAATTGGGTATGGGTTGTTTTACCCGCTGTTTGCGGTAAATGAACATCGCGGCACCCGTGAGAAAAAACAAAACCGCAATAATCTCGGCCTGCGTAGCCTGGAAACCGAACAAGTCGAACTTGTTGTTGACCCGAATTTTTTCGATGAAAAAGCGCTCAAGTCCATTCAGCATAAGATACATAGCGAACATTAAACCCGAAACTTTCAGCCGTTTACGCACCGACCATAACAACAAAAAAATGAGTGTTGCCAAGATGGTTTCATACACCGGCGTGGGAAACACCATGGGGTCGAGGTGAGTGCAATAGCCCTCAAAACAAGGCACTTTAGGGTCTGTTATGGGGAGGACGTTCGTATCGTTGAGTTGTCCCAAATACTGGGTATATCTCACGTCGTAGTTTACGTTGTTTGGGTAATCGTATGCCCACATCCAATCAGGGAGCCACGACAGCCATCCCGGCTTGGGTGCAGCGTTGGCAATGCCCCAATCGCCATCGCCACTCACTTGGCAACCGATGCGGCCAATACCATAGCCGAGTATCATTCCCGGAGCAGCCGCATCAGAAAGATGCCATCCATTTACTCCTTTCGTTCGCGCATAGAGAATAACACCCACCGAACCCAAGATGAGTCCGCCATAGACGGTGAGCCCACTGATAAAACTGTTGAGCGAAGGATGCTGAAAAAACTCCACAAACTCGCGCGGGTTCTCCAGCAAGTGAAAAAGTTTGGCTCCCAATATGCCAAAAATCGCTGCAGCAAAAGTGAAGTTACCTGTGAGGTGATGGGGGAACACATTCACGTCTTCTCGGATGGGTTGTGGCAATTGTTCTTTTTTAAACTCCCAATAGCGCCAGCCGCCCATGGCCAGCATCATAGCCAACCCGATGAGCCAGCTTCCATCCATAGAAAACAGGAACTGCTGTGGGTTTGACCCCGAAGCAAATAAGTCGCCTCCATAAATAGCGAGGTAAATGAATTTCCAACCAATGAGAAAACCCATCAAACCGCTCGTCACAATTTCTGTCCAATCGGGTTTCCCTCCTTTCACTACTGTTCTCACAGTAGGCTGGAATAGCCCCTGCTCTGCCTTTCGTTTCAATTCAAGACCCCATAGGTAACTAGCTGCAACAAAGGCTAGTGCCACAAAGAAACCAAAGCTATTGAGCAAGCGTGTCCAGCCCCAGTCGATTCCGAACAAATCGAGCAATGCATGGTAAATGGTTGGATACATAATTGGGATTGGTTTGAAAGCTCAAATGAAAGGCACACAACGCCTACATTTCAATCTTTCTGTAGTCAAAATTTCAACAGCAGACTAAAAACAAAAAAAAAGAGCTACTTTGGTTTTGCGAGAGACGAAAAAGAAAGTGATTAACGCGTCTCTAAGTTAGTCATGTTCTCTGCCTTTTAGTTATTAGAGAATTTCAATTATCCGTTGTTTCAACTTAACCCTTAACTATGGAAAATTCTCGCGAATCGACGCGTTCAATTGTACAAGAACTGATGAATGAAGTTATTGAACAGGGTTTTCACGAACTCGTTCATCGTCCTCAAGAGTCAATTAATCTGAATGAGTTGATACTGTCTGCCACCACTATCTTGGGGGAGCAATTGCACCAAATAGATCAACATCCATACAGAAAAGGCAGTGAAGAGCTCCAACACTATTGGAAATCAATCACCAATGAAGCCGAACGTGTGAGTCTGGAGTTGCTGATGGAGATTCAACAGATCAAGCAACAACACAACCCTCACCTGCGGCGAATTTGATTGTCACTCGACGACCAAAGTTTTCATTGTGCGCTGCTGGCCACACTCTACCGCGAGGAAATAAAGACCTGGCGCGATGGATTCCAATGATAGCCGAGCAGAAGCGCTTAACGTTCCAAAATCATAAACGACTCTTCCGTCGGCCGCGTGCAGCACGCACGAACTGATAGTCTCCGGAGCAGTAATCTGAACCGATCCCAAAACTGGCACGGGGTAAAGGCTCACATCAAGCTCGACATGTTGGCTGATGGCGGCCGGCAACACCTCTTGGTACACCCGAACATAATCCACCCACATACTCGACGGGAAAGGAGTCGATGCATCCGGGTAACCCGGCCAGTTTCCACCTATTGCCATATTCAGCAACAAAAACGCTGGGTGGCGAAACGCATCGTCCGTGTTGTTGGAAGCCTGTATGGAAAACTGGTAAAACTGTATGCCATCAACAAACCAGCGAATCAGATTTTCTTCCCAGATGATGCCATATACATGAAACTCCGTGGGATCCAGGTTAACACCATTGCCTGTATAAGAATGACCGTTGTTTTCCCAATGCACTGCTCCGTGAGTCATGTATTCATTGCTGACATGCTCCATGATATCAATTTCACCGCATTCGGGCCAACTAACCTCGTCGATATTGGCGCCAAGTGTCCAGAAGGCAGGCCACAAGCCTTGCCCCAAGGGCAACTTCATGCGAGCCTCCACCTTTCCATACTCAAACTCAAAAAGGTTTTTGGTAATGATACGTGCACTCGTGTATTCCGTGGCACCAGTGCCTTCATGGCGAGCCGTTATCATAAGCGAACCGTCAGACACTTCGATATTTTCTGATGCATTAGTGTAATACTGCCATTCATTGTTTCCCCAGCCGCCGTTGCCAAACTCATAGGACCAATTAACTGTATTCAAGGAAGTGCCCGAAAACTCATCAGACCAAATCAATTGCCAGGTAGTTTGTGCATGTATACGCCCCATCTCAGATCCGATAGTCAAAGCAATACACACAAAAAAGAACTTGTTCATCATTATACATTTTTAGAAAAAAATGGCGCGCAACCAAATGCTGCGCGCCGAAATAGTAATCGTTTAGAAATCAATTAATGTTGAATCACCAACTGACGAGAAACGAGGCGTGTGCCATCGGTTAGTTGCAATTGATAGACACCTTCGCTAAGAGATTGTGTCGAAATATCGATACGGGTTCTGCCTTGGGTTTGTCCGGCTGTAACCTCTCTTCCTGTAACATCCAACAAACGGTATGTTGCCTGCCAAGGTTGTTGAAGTTCCAAGCGAACAGTTTCGTTGGCTGGGTTTGGGAAGACATGTACCTTATCGGTGTTCAATACTTCCACACCAACTGCACACGGCGCGCAAGACTCCCAGCACACTATGGCCACATTTACATCTTCCGACACCACCAATTCACGCAAATACCCCCCGATAAGTGAGCCCACTGTGCACACATCGTCGCTCAAACTTTCAAGCTGTGTTCCATTATTGATGGTGAAACTGTAATAGTGCACCCCGGGGATTACTTCCAGTATAAGAGTATATTGGTTGTTTCCGAGCGCTGTCATCGGCGCGCAGCCGAGGCAGAACTCATTGAATGTTCCAGACACTTCAACGGAAGTTGCCACTGCAGGTCCTAAATCCACGTTGAGAGTAACTTGCACAGGCAGTGGTGCAAAACACGGTTGGCAAGAAGCCCAACACACAACAGATAAAGTAGTATCACTTTGAACATTGAGCAATCGATTCACGAAAGTTCCATCTGTAACCGTGCATGGATCGCCCGAGGTAAGCTGCTCAGAAGCTAGCCAGTTGTCGTGGCTAAACTTGAACTCATAACTACCTTCTTGAAGCGTAGTTGTGGCGTCCCAAACATTGTCACCATTCGCATCAGACATTTGGAAACAGCTACCACACCAATTGTTGAAGGTGCCGTTTACTTCAGGGGTGGTAAAACCAACAACGCCGTTCATATCCACTTGGAAAGTAACGTCAAAAGTAGTTGGAGCAGTGGAGCAGTCGGAGCAGCTTTCCCAGCACACAACAGGAAGTACAACATCGCTTGAAATTTCCAATGCGCGGTTGGTAAACTCAAAGTTGGTGACTGTGCAAGAAGAGCCTGGCAACAAATTCTCTTGGCCAGTCCAGCCATCGTATGCAAACTTATATTCGTACACACCTTCAGGTATCATGGCTGTTCCGGTCCAAATACCATCAGCATCATCATCGCTCAATGGGAAACAACCACCACACCATCCATTGAATGAACCGTTCACCTCAGGAGTTGAAAAATCGGCAGCATTGACGTTCTGCATATCCACTTGGAAAGTTACCGCGTATTCAATTACCTGTACTACATCTTCACCAAAGGCAACATCATCGAAGTAATATGTTTTCTCGCCGGCAGTTGCTCCATTCACGCCGAAGTTGAAGAATATCGTGGCTTTATCGTAATTGTAATCTAAATTGATTGGAGCTGTGCCCACTGCCTGGTTAGCAAAGTCAAACACCAATGTTTCCCAAACATTTGCCATCGTTGTGGCTACTTGTGTTTCCACGCTGCGTGTTGGATTGGTGTGATCTTCAACCTTCAAGCGAATCTGTATTCCTGCATCGGGCGACCATACGCGCACCGACATGCTAGTTGAGTCAATCTCAAAAGGAATAGGGCTGCTAAAACCAAGCTCTGCCGGAGCAGTAACGGTTACACCCGAAGAAGCACCTGCATTGGCGCTCTTGGTTACTCGTGCAACCATATTCGTCGCGTCGGTTGGGTCGACCACAACGGCCGCAACTTCCGAACCATCAAATCCTAACAAACCGTATTCAACAGAAGCATCATCGAACGTAACAGGCAAGTTCATTTGGTTGAGCACCACAACACCGCATGCCTGACAACTTCCCCAACACACCGTTGGCAAATTGGTTTCTTCAGTGGCCACCAACAATCGATTTGTAAATTCACCCGTGGTCATTGTGCACGATTCGCCTCCTGCGAATTGCTCATATTCTGTTCCCCCATTATAGGTAAACTTGTATTCGTAGGTACCTTGGTCCAACACAGTTGATCCTGACCAAACGCCGTCACCATCCGTATCGTCCAACAGAAAGCATGCGCCGCACCAACCGTTAAAGGTTCCGTTGACCTCCACTGAGGTTACATCCAAAACATCCTGCATATCTACTTGAAATGATACCGGAAAAGAGGCTGCTTGGCCCCCACAAACGAAACAGCTACCCCAACATACAGCGGGCAACACCACGTCTTGGCTCACAGTGAGCAGACGATTTGTGAAACCGTCAGTGGTAAGTGTGCAAGTTGAGCCCGGCGTTAAACTTTCTTGTCCTGTCCAATTGTCATAGCTGAATTTGTATTCGTAGGATCCTTCTTGCAAGGAGAGTGTAATCGACCAAATACCGTCGCCATCTGTATCTTGCAGCACGGTGCAGTTGCCACACCATCCATTAAAAACGCCATTTAGTTCAGGAGTTGTAAAGCCCGTCTGTCCGTTCATATCCACTTGAAAAGTGATATCGTAAAACACCGGAGCCGCAGCACAATCAACGCAGGCACCCCAGCATACCACCGGCAATACCACATCACCCGTAACAACGAGTGATCTGTTGGTGAAGCCGAAGTTGGTTACCGTGCAAGGACTGCCCTGAAGCAACGACTCTTGCGAGCCCCAGTTGTCGGCCGAAAACTTGTATTCAAAATTGCCTGTAGCCAAGTTGGTTGTTGCTTCCCAAATGTTATCGCCATCGGCGTCGGTCATTGGAAAACAATTGCCGCACCAGCCGTTGAACGAACCATTCACCTCTGGAGTCGTAAAGCCAGATTGTTGGCTCATGTCTACTCGAAACGTGACGTTCACTGCCGTGGCAGCGAGATTAATAAAAAAGACGAATGCAATTAGGAATGCAAGGGTAATCTTTGATGTCATATGAACTTTGTTTGGGGCGAATATAGACTAATTGTCAATTGTACAAAATGATTGTTTTCGGGCACATTCCTACTAAATTTGAAATCCTAACTTTGAATGGATCGCATTGGAACGATACCGTATTTTAGCATTCATAAAAAGACCATGGAAAAAACAGTGAACCCGATTCCCAAAGCCACACAGTCGGGCGATATGTACTCTATCCCCATAGACGCATTCTTTAAGTCGGCGTTTTCTGTGGACTGCGTAATTATAGGATACCATGAGAGAGACTTAAAAATTCTGCTCATACAGCGCGGAGCTGCACCATTCGAGAACTTCTGGGCCTTGCCCGGAGACCTTGTATATCCGCACGAAGACCTCGAAACGGCGGCCTACCGGGTTTTGCATGATTTGACTTCCATTGATGATGTTGGGATGAAGCAGGTGCAAGCCTTTGGCGGTGTGAACCGCCACCCGTTGGGGCGTGTCATCACCATCGGTTACATGGCATTTGTGGAACTCACCGACCTACATCCCATGGCTTCGCACTGGGCGAAGCAAACCAAGTGGCACAGCTTGAGCAAGCTACCCAAACTGGCATTCGATCACAATGAAATTTTAGAAGCCTCAATGGCACGCCTAAAAACCCTTCTGGCCGAAGAGCCTATTTGGACTCGTGTTATACCCGAAAAATTTACCATCACAGAGTTTCAAGACGTATTTGAAACCGTACTCGGCCGCACGTTCGACAAGGGCAATTTCCGGAAGAAAATACAGAAAGTAAAATTCCTAAAGAAGCTTCTTGAGACGCAGCAAAATGTTCGTCACCGACCCTCGCAACTCTATGCCTTCGATGCAAAGTTGTT
>CAMBPD010000085.1 GCA_945869405.1 Chryseobacterium gleum
GGAATAGTTGGGATCTTCCTTGGCATACTAGCCGGCAATGTTGTTTCATTGATTGTAGGCACAAGTTTCACCGTGCCATGGGCATGGATATTCATCGGTGTAACCATCTGCTTCGCAGTAAGCGTGATCAGCGGTTATTATCCGGCCAGAAAGGCAGCATTGCTTGATCCTATAGAGGCTCTGCGCTACGAATAATACCTTCTGTAAGTACTAGATTCCCTGTATTTTTTTAATCCTGCTGATTTCTCTTTCTATATCCCATATCGTTTTTTCGCTTATATCCCCTTGCTTCAACGCTAAGAGAAGCTTTCCCGTGTCGATGATTTCGCGCGAGTTAACCTCTTCCGGAAGAGCCTCAGAATAATCACTGAATAGTTTGCTGAATACCTTCATGTAGTTCTCTTGCAACTCAATCAGTAAATCGAGTACTCTCGGTAATACAGAAAATGAAGGAGCCCGCATCAAGTGAAGTTTGAGCGCACTCAGATTCGACTCATAACCTTCGAGCATGTCAACGCGATTTGTGCTTGGTAATGCAGTAGTTGGAGGTTCGGTGAGTGCGGGTTGAACCCCATGGGACAAGGCTTTTTCCGCCTGAATCATTTCCTCAAGAAGTTTGGATTTGTTGCGTAAAAGTGCGGGTACCATGTATTTCTGCAGAAGCTCTTGCTTCCATTCGAATAGTTTCTGTTCGATTTGATTTGCGGTATCATCGTAATCATGTGCTGATTCTATCCCCATCAAGGCCATAGCTCTATGTTTTAAAATTTCTGTTTGCATTACGATTGGTTTCGGGTGGGGTTTCGTTCTTTGGCCTGATTTTTATCAAGACGTTTTTTGCAAAATTAGTGCGTCGACTTTTGGTGTAATCATTTCCTCGAATTGCAACGTGAAAATTGCCACGTATTTTTGTTGAATCAATAGTTCTTCATGATGAGAAAATTAGTTTTATTCGTTGCTTTAATCGTCTTGACGCAGGTTTGTTTTGGGTCGCTTTCAGATTCGCTTCAGCGGCCGGCGGTGAGAGGTTTGTTGAGCGTTACAGGCAGCATGAATGCACAAAAGGCGGGAAAGGTTTTTTTGTGGGAGTCGTTCGGCCGAAATGTCGCCAAGTTGGATAGCGCTCAACTTGTGAATGGTGCTTTCGCCTTCAATGAACGAGTGTTTGAGTTGGGCGTTTACATGGTGGGCTTCAACGAAAATAACATGTGCCCCATAATTCTTAATCCTAATGAGCATTCGGTAGAGCTTCAATTTGCGACCGTCAAATTGGAAAGTTCTATGTCATCCAGCAATTCACGCGAGAATCAAGGTTGGAGTGCCTACATGCAGCAGGAACCGGTTCTGCTCAAAGCCATAAAGGATGCAAAGGTTGGTGCGGCCAAGAATCCTGAGAAGAAGTTAGACTTTGAGAAACAGCTTGCGGTAAAGGAAAAGGAGTTGATTAATCTGCAGAACAAAGTGATTTCGGACTACCCCAACACTCAGTTGGCTAAATTAATCGGGTGGAAACAAGAGCCTAACCGCACAGATATTCGCAAGTATTGGGACAATGTAGATTTAGGTGACGTAAGCATCGCGCGAAGCCGCGTTTTGTCGGATCGAATTGAGAGTTTCATGCGCACATTTAGCAAAGGCAGTGATAGTGGATTTTACAGTTGTATTGAGGTTGTTGTTGAACGAGCGAAGGCCAACGATGCCGTTCTTGAGTTTGCATTGAATCAAATGCTTGTAGGATTCTATGAAAGTAACATGGAGAATGTTTGCATGTACATCATTGATAATTACATCAACGGCGATGCTTGTGGCGATGCAGATTTGAGCAACTTCGTAAAGAGCACTGCTGAGAGCATTCAACGTTTATCCATAGGACATACTCCCCCGAACATAGTGCTAAATGATGTGCAGGGCATAGAGGTGGATTTGTTTGAAATGGTGGCGAAAAACAAATTCACGTTGGTTCTATTTTGGAGCAGCTATTGCGAGCATTGTAAGGGCGAGGCACCCGAAGTAACGGCTTGTTTCAATGCATGGAACAAAAAGGGGTTTGATATACTTGGTGTTTCGATAGACCGCAATGCGGATGCATGGCGAGCGGCAGTTGCAGAGCGTGGTTTTATTTTTCGTAATGTGTGTGGCATGAAGGATTTTCAGTCGCCTGTTGCCAAGGATTATCGCATCACACGCACTCCGGCGTTTTTTCTGGTAAACAGCAAAGGAGAAATTGTTCTGAAACCAAAAAGTATTCGCGAGGTGCAGACATACCTGAGTAAGAATCTGAAGTGAGTTGGCAATGAGATATAAAACAAAAGGCCGCATCAGCGGCCTTTTGTTTTATAGATTCTGTGGGTTATGCCCAACTGGCTATTTTTTCAGCTTTGTATGCGCCTGACTCTAGCTTTTCACGAACTTTTTTAAACGATTCAATGGTGTAGTTAACATCTTCAATCGTGTGGGCAACAGTTGGAATTAAGCGAAGCAAAATGACGTCCTTCGGCACTACGGGGTATACCACAATAGAACAAAAGATGTTGTAGGTCTCTCTTAGCTCAAGGGTCACATTAGTCGCCTCACCCAACGAACCCTTCATGAATACTGGGGTAACTACGGAGTTGGTGTGGCCAATATCGAAACCAGCACCTTTTAATCCATTTTGAAGCGCTCCGGCAATGTGCCAAAGTTGTTGTTGTAGTTCGGGCATGGAGCGAAGCATTTCTAAACGCTTAATGGCGCCAATTACAATTGGCATTGGAAGCGCTTTTGCGAAAGTTTGTGAGCGCATGTTGTAGCGCAGAAACTCTATAACGTGCTCTTCGCTTGTAACAAATGCGCCTACGGTTGCCATGGCTTTTGCGAATGTCCCGAAGTAGACATCGATATCTTTTTGAACACCTTGAGCATCTCCAGCGCCGCGACCATTTTCACCAATTGATCCGAAGCCATGTGCGTCATCAACAAAAAGTCTGAACCCGTATTCTTTTTTGAACGAAACAATTTCTTTTATTTTTCCTTGGTCTCCAGCCATTCCGAAAACACCTTCCGTTAAGACCAAAATCCCACCACCTGTTTTTTCAGTAATTGCTTTTGCATGCTTGAGTTGTTTTTCGAAACTCTCCATGTCGTTGTGCTGAAAAACGAAGCGTTTCCCATTGTGTAATCGCACACCATCAACCATGCATGCATGCGATTCACTGTCGTACACGATGACGTCGTGGCGACTAACAAGTGCTTCGATGGCGCTCATACAGCCTTGGTAGCCAAAATTCAAAAGGAAGGCGTCTTCCTTCTGCATAAAGGAGGCGAGATCCGCCTCGAGTTGCTCGTGGTATTTGGTTTGGCCGCTCATCATTCGAGCCCCCATTGGGTAGGCCATACCCCATGTCGCTGATGCCTCGGCATCTACTTTCCGAATTTCAGGATGGTTTGCCAACCCGATGTAATTGTTTAGGCTCCATACCAGCACCTTCTTTCCCCGAAAGGTCATGTGTGGCCCTAGTTCTCCTTCCAATTTTGGAAAAGTGAAGTAACCATGAGATTCTTTGGAGTGCTGACCCAACGGTCCGCGGTTCCGGGAAATGCGATCAAAAATATCCAACGTAATGAGTTTTAAAATTTCAAATACAAAATTAGGGTATGCAGGCATAGGTTGATCCGACTCGCGGTTCAGTTATAAACAGCCAAGACTTGTACATTTTGTAGCGGATAGTTTTGGTCGCACCCGCTCCTATGGCTTCATTGACTTATTTTCGCGGTCAAAGTCATGAATACACAACGTTTACTCGCTGCCCTTTGCGCACTCACCTTGGCGTGGTTGCTGTCTGGTTGCAGCGATTACAATAAGATTCTCAAGAGCACAGACATCAATTACAAATACACCAAGGCGAAGGAGTATTACGATGAGGAGTCCTACTATAAATCACTGCCCATTTTGGAGGAGCTAATCGGGTTGACACGGGGCACGCAAATGGCCGAGGAGGTGTATTTTTTGTATGCCAAGAGCCATTTTGGGGTTGAAGACTTCTATCTGGCGAACTATTATCTGAAAACATTTACGAAAACATTTACCAATAGTACTCGTTCGGAAGAATGTCTTTTTCTTGCCGCGGAGTGCAGCTTTAAACTATCACCAACCTATTCACTTGATCAAACAGATACGCGAAATGCAATAGATGAATACCAGTTGTTCCTCGACAAATACCCGAACAGCCATTGGAAAGATTCGGCTAACCACCAAGTAGGAAGGCTAAGTATGAAGCTTGAGATGAAGGCTTACCAAAATGCGTATCAATTTGCGAAAACATTGAAATACAAGGCTGCAACATCAGCGTTGAAGGATTTTATCAGGGAGTATCCCGGTTCTGTGTACCGAGAAGAAGCTATGTATCTCATTGTCAAGTGTCAATACATGCTGGCAGAGGGGAGCGTGGAAGAGAAGAAATTGGAGAGAATGCGCGGCGTAGGTGAATTTTATCGTACATTCGCAACCGCTTTTCCTGAGAGTATGTTTTTGTCAGAGGCCAACGACTACTTCCAGCAAAGTGAAAAGCAAGTAGATAAACTGACTTCCACCTCACCTGCACAATCTAAAAAATGAGCACATACAAGAATTCAACAGCTGCAAAAACCACCATAACGCGCAACACGAGTGAGTTGTACGACAAGGTTGAAGGCAATCTATTCGAAACAATTGTTTTGTTGACCAAGAGGGCCAATCAAATCAATCGAGAGATGAAGGAAGAGTTGTCGCAGAAATTGGAAGAGTTCGGAAGC
Organism: Chryseobacterium gleum; assembly: GCA_945869405.1. Taxonomy (GTDB): domain Bacteria; phylum Bacteroidota; class Bacteroidia; order Flavobacteriales_D; family Sanyastnellaceae; genus JAIBBG01. The sequence continues at coordinate 4,771 of CAMBPD010000085.1, forward strand.
AACAGCGACAATTTGGAAGAGGTTTTTGAAAACCGCGAACAGATTGAAATTAGCCGACACTACGAGCGTCTGCCGAAGGCACACAGCATCGCAGTTCAAGAGCTAGTAGACGGTGCAATTCACTGGCGCTACCCAGAAGAAGAAATCAACAGCTAAATGAGCTAGTTCATAAAAACAGAAAGATGGCTTTTGGCCATCTTTCTTCATTTTCAGCCCAAATGCTTCGAGGAAAAAAGATACTAGTGGGGGTTGCAGGCAGTATTGCTGCCTACAAAGCCGCGTTCCTTGTTCGGTTGCTCGTTCAGGCCGGTGCCGATGTTCGTGTGATGCTCACAAAAGGTGCTTTGGAGTTCGTTACTCCCCTCACGTTCTCCACGCTTAGTAAGAATCCTGTTCACTCAGATTTTACCGAAAACAAGGAGAATGGCAGTTGGGTGAACCATGTAGATATGGCCTTGTGGGCAGATATGATGGTGCTGGCTCCTTTGTCGGCCAACACACTGAGTAAGATGGCGAATGGACAGTGCGATAGTTTTTTCATGGCTGTCTACATGAGTGCCCGTTGTCCGGTGTTTTTCGCCCCTGCTATGGATCACGACATGTTTTTGCATGGAGCAACGACTAAGAATATTGAAACGCTAATTTCATTTGGTCATCACATGGTTGCGCCAGGTGTTGGTGAATTGGCGAGTGGATTATTAGGCACTGGTCGAATGGCTGAGCCGGCGGAAATTATCGAGTTTGTCGAGGCCACCCTTGCCGCGAACAGCCCTCTGCATGGCAAGAGAATTCTTGTGACAGCAGGGCCAACCTATGAGGCCATAGATCCTGTTCGATATATTGGTAACCATTCTACTGGAAAAATGGGGTTTGCCCTTGCCGAGGAGTTAGCTTCCTTGGGAGCTCATGTTGTGCTCGTATCTGGGCCAACACAGTTAAGCATAAAACATCCGCTTGTAGAGCTAGTGTCTGTGGTAACGGCAAGGGAAATGCTCGATGCTTGCGTTCCTGAATTTGCCAATTCTCATGGCGCAGTATTGTGCGCTGCTGTTGCCGATTATATGCCCGAAAGTGTTCTTGCCGAGAAGCACAAAAAGACGGACCAACACTGGTCGTTGCACTTGGTGAAAACTCCCGATATAGCTATGGCGCTGGGTGCAGCCAAAAAAGAAGGGCAATGGATCGTTGGGTTTGCACTGGAGACTCATGAAGAACTAGAGAATGCAAAGGCAAAACTCCACAAGAAGAATTTGGATTTAGTTGTGCTCAATAGTTTGCGCGATGAAGGTGCTGGCTTTGGAACAGACACGAACAAAATCACCTTAATTTGGCCGAACAATAAAACACGTGAATTCGGGTTGAAGCCCAAATCACTGGTTGCGCGCGAGATAGCCGAAGCCATTGTAGAATTGATAAACGCATGAAAAAAATACTGCTCGTACTGATTTGTGGATGGTTATCGACAGCGATGTTGACCGCGCAGGAGTTGAATGCAACAGTCAATGTGTTGATCCCTCAACAGGTTACCTCACCGCCCGAGTTGTTCAACACCATGAAGAGCAACATCACTGAATTCTTGAACGGTCGCAAGTGGTCCAAGGATACTTGGCAACTGAGTGAGCGCATTCAATGCACATTCCAGATTACCATTGAACAGCAAGTGGATAATCGCTCATTCCGCGGGAGCTTGCAGGTAACAAGCAGCCGACCGGTGTACAACTCTGCCTACAAGACATCGGTATTGAACATAAACGATCGCGACTTTGAATTTGTCTTCCAAGAGAATACAATGATTCAATGGAGCAACGACCAGCATCGTGATAATTTGAGCAGTGTACTTGCATTCTACGCCAATTTGATTTTGGCTATGGATTACGATTCGTTTTCTATGGAAGGGGGCACAGATTATTATCTTGCCTGTCAGGCAATAATCAATAATGCTCAAAACGCCGCTGAATCTGGGTGGCGCAGCAACGAGAAAGGGCGCCAGAATCGTTTTTGGTACATTGAAAATATTCTATCACAGACATTCAAACCCATTCGAGAGTTTCTCTACAATTTTCATCGCAAGGGTCTCGATAAATTGGCTATCGATCAAGCCGCAGCGGTTGCTGCGATGAGTTTGGCAATAAATGCTCTGGATGACGTGCACCGTATTAAGCCTTCATCGTATAACATGCAGGTTTTGTTTTATGCCAAATCAGATGAAATCGTAAACATCTACACTCCCCGCAGTATGGATGAGAAGAAGTCTGTTGCGGAGATGTGCAAACTTCTCGACCCGGGCAATATCTCCAAGTATGAGCGCATCGTGCAGTAGAATCTGCAGCCTCACTGTGTAGAAAAATAAACTATGGTTTTTAGGCGGTCGATAAAGGCTAACTTGTATCGCTTGTCCTATCTTGGTGCTCGTAACATTGCTCTATGCTCACGACTCTTTTTGTACAGAATTACGCCCTTATCGATGAGCTTTCCATTGATGTTTCCACAGGCTTTACGGCCATAACAGGGGAGACAGGCAGCGGGAAGTCTATACTGTTAGGTGCTTTCGGATTGTTGCTAGGTGAACGAGCCGATTTGAAGTCGATGCGAAGAAGTGACGCGAAGTGTGTGGTAGAGGCAACCTTTGATTTAAGAGGAAGCGCATTGCAACCGTTTTTCCAAGAGCATGATCTGGACTTCGAAATAACCACCGTGATTCGTCGCGAAATAGCTACGGGAGGAAAAAGTCGTTCGTTTGTGAACGACACGCCCGTGCCGCTTAATGTATTGAAATTGCTTGGCGCGCAGTTGGTGGATATACACAGTCAGCATGAAAATTCTTTGCTGAGCGAACGTTCATTTCAGTTTGATGTGTTGGATGCGTTTGCCAATAATGAGACGCTATTGAAGGAGTACCGTGTCGTTTTTGAAGGTTGGGTTCGAGCACAGAAAGAGCGAGAGCAATTGCAAGCGAGTCTTTTGATGTGGCAGCAGGAGCAGGACTACGTGCAGTTTCAATTGCATGAGTTAGAACGGGCAGGATTGAGTGAAATCAACCAAGAGGAGTTGGAGACCGAATTGAATACCCTTCAGCACGCCGATCAAATACGACAATCCCTGCAGAGTGTGTTCGACGTCATTGATGGAGCCGACCAGGCGGTGCTTGCCCGCTTGGCAACAGCCAAGTCCATCTTGAATAAAATTAGCGTGCACAGTCCGGCGCTCAAGGAGTTTCATGATAGACTTGATAGTAGTATAATCGAGTTGCGCGAAGTGTCTCGCGATATCGAATCGTTTGCGGCGGGTGTAACCATAGATGAGGGTAAGGCGGAGCAGATCGGTGAACGTCTATCGTTGTTATATCAATTACAGAAGAAGCACAGGGTGCAATCGGTCGAGGAGCTTTCTGCCTTGTTGAGTAGTTTGCAAGGGAAGGCATCTTCATCGCAAGAAATAGAGCAACGCATTCAGGTTTGCAACAAAGAGATAGATACATGCAGGGCTGAACTAGAACGGTTCTCGCAGTTGTTGAATAAGGCACGCATCAACGCAGCCAAAACGGCTGAACGCGAGATGAGAATTTATTTCGAGCTATTGAGCATGGAACATGCAGAAGTGGCCTTGCAGGTGGGGCCCAGAGCTGAATATGATTCCTGGGGAAGCAACGATGTAGTGTTTCTCTTCAAGGCCAACAAGGGAGGGGTGTTTCAGCCTGTTCATAAGGTAGCAAGTGGAGGAGAAATAGCTCGGGTTATGTTGGCGATAAAAGCGTCTATCAGCAAGCACAAACGATTACCAGTGTTGATTTTGGATGAAATCGACCAGGGCGTAAGTGGCGAGGTAGGATTGAAAATAGGTTCAATATTAAAGGAGATGAGTTCTTCGATGCAATTATTGGCAATCACACATCTTCCGCAAATAGCTGGTAAGGCAGAACATCACTGGAAAGTTTCAAAATCAGTCAACGACAAGAGCACCTTCACTTCTGTGGAGTCGATCTCTGGAGAGCAACGAGTGAACGAGCTTGCGGAGATGCTCAGCGGCAAAAAGCTTTCGGCTGCTGCCTTGGCAAATGCCAAAGAGTTGCTGGCTTAGAATTCTGCGTTAAGCGGCGTTCGTGGAAATGGAATAACGTCTCGGATGTTTCCCATGCCCGTAACGAGCATGATGAGTCTTTCAAAGCCCATCCCGAAACCTGCGTGAACACAGGTGCCGAATTTGCGCGTTTCCAAATACCACCAAATATGGTCTTCTGGTATACCGAATTGCGCGCATTTGCTTCGGAGCATTTCATAGCGTTCTTCTCGCTGAGAACCACCAATAATTTCCCCTATGCCGGGCACAAGAATATCCATAGCTGCTACTGTTTGTCTTCCCTGTGAATCGGGTTCGTTCAAGCGCATGTAAAATGCTTTGATAGCCGCGGGATATCCTGTGATAATGACTGGTTTCTGGAAGTGTTTTTCCACTAAGTAGCGTTCATGCTCACTTTGCATATCGATACCCCATTCCACGGGATACTTGAATTTCTTTTTCTTGTAGTGGTTGGATTGCAAGAGTATTTCGATAGCCTCAGTGTAGCTGATGCGCACGAAGGCATTGTTTACGATAATACCCAAACGCTCGAGCAAGGGCATCGACTGACGTTCGTCTACAGGTTTCTGTTTGTCTTCATTGGTTTCGCGCTCTTGCAGAAATTCTAGGTCTTCCTTGCAATGATCGAGGGCATATTGAATACAGAATTTCAGGCACGCCTCACCTAAGTCCATGTTGTCGAATATGTCGTTGAAGGCAACTTCCGGTTCTATCATCCAAAACTCAGCAAGGTGCCGGCTGGTGTTCGAGTTTTCAGCGCGGAACGTTGGTCCAAACGTGTAGACTTTTCCTAATGCCAACGCTGCCAATTCGGCCTCTAGTTGGCCACTCACGGTGAGGTTGGTGGCTTTTCCGAAAAAATCTTCACTGTAATCTACCTTACCCGACTTCGCTATTTCTTCCAAACTGAGGTTGGTCACACGAAACATCTCTCCGGCTCCTTCCGCATCGCTCCCTGTTATAATGGGGGCGTGCAAATAATAAAAGCCACGGTCATTGAAAAATTTATGGATTGCAAAGGATAGGTGATGACGAATGCGAAAAACAGCTCCAAAGGTGTTGGTGCGAAAGCGGAGATGCGCCTTTTCACGCAGAAACTCAAGGGAGTGACGCTTCATTTGAATCGGGAATTCATTGGGGTCGCAATCACCAAGTATTTCCAACTGTTCGCAGATAATCTCGATGTCTTGCCCCTTGCCTAGGCTCTTTTTCACAGTGCCGGTGGCTGCAACAGCTGCACCGGTTTGTAATCTCTTTAGCGTGCCCTCGCCGTGTTGCTCTTTGCTCACAACGATTTGCATTGTGCGTAGGCTAGATCCATCTGAAATGGATAAGAATTGATCGTTTCGCAAGGTACGCACCCATCCTTTCACGGTTACTGCTGTGTCGATGGGTTGTGAGGCAAATAAATCAGCGATAGTTGTATGCGGCATAAGGCAACTTTTTGGAATCGCGAATTTACCACATACGATGAAATTATTTTAGACTGAGTGTTAAACGGCTGCTGGCTGTGGCACGTTTTGCGTGTCGCTTTCCACCTTGCCGTCGCGCATTCGTACGATTCGATGCGCCATGCGCGCAATGTCCTCTTCGTGGGTTACGATAATAATGGTGTTTCCTGCGCGATGTATTTCATCAAACAACGCCATGATTTCGTGACTTGTTTTGGTGTCTAGATTCCCGGTGGGCTCGTCGGCAAGGATTATTGACGGGGTGTTTACGAGCGCTCTCGCTACAGCAACACGTTGGCGCTGACCCCCGGAAAGCTCGTTGGGCTTGTGGCTCATGCGATCGCCTAGGCCTACACTTTGCAGCGCTGCCTTGGCCTTTTCGTTGCGCATATCTTTAGGTATTCCGGCATAAACCAGAGGCAGTGCTACATTGTCGAGGGCACTATACCGAGGAAGTAAATTGAATGTTTGAAAGATGAACCCAATTTCTTTGTTGCGAATTTCCGCAAGCTCATTATCATTGAGTTTGGCCACATCCGGACCGTTGAGGTGATAGCTGCCAGAAGTGGGCGTATCGAGGCAGCCAATGATATTCATAATGGTGCTCTTGCCAGAACCAGAAGGCCCCATTAAAGCAACGTATTCATTTTTTGAAATGGATAAATCGACTCCATTAAGCGCTTTAATTGTTTCGTCACCGACTCTATAAAACTTGGTAAGATCTTCTATGCGTATAATTTCCTGCATTGCTGTAAAATTACTCTTGAACTCCTGTTTTTCCATCTGTTGACAGCGAAATTCCGCTTTAAGTCATTACCTTAGCTACACAAATCTATATTCATTCTTTTAATGAGAGCCCATGCTTGGCCCCTGATTTTTACGCTGCTTGTGAGCAGTGCTTCGACGGCGCAGCTCGTGGTGGACAATGCGATAAACGCCAATGCAGCCGTTCAGAATGTACTCTTGGGGGCTGGCGTTACGGCCAACAACATAACGTTTCAAGGAGACAATGCGCAGATCGGAGGCTTCAATTGCAACGGTTGTGGACTGGGAATTGTCAACGGAGTTGTGATAGGTTCGGGCAATGTGAATGGAGCCTCGGGTCCCAATAATAGTGGTTCTTTCAACCAAGGGCCACCCAATTCAAACGACGGGCTCGGGGATGTGGATTTGGAAACTCTCAGTGGGATGGATCTCAACAACACGGCAATTCTCGAGTTCGACTTTGTACCAACAGGCGATAGCCTTGCATTCAATTACGTGTTTTCATCCGAGGAGTATCCGGAGTATGTCAATAGTATCAACGATGCGTTTGGATTTTTTCTGAGCGGACCCGGTATCAATGGAGCATACACCAACAGCGCCATGAACATTGCCTTGATCCCAGGAAGCACTGTGCCAATAAGTATCAATACTGTCAACAGCGGAGAAAACGCAGCATACTATGTCGATAACGAAGTCGGTTTTGCAGGTATTCAGGCTGATGGATTCACGGCAGTTCTAACCGCATATGCACAGGTTATTTGCGGCGAGAACTATCATATCAAAATTGTGATTGGTGATGCCATGGATTATCTCTACGATTCTTGGGTTTTTTTGGAGGCGGGTAGCTTTCAAAGTAATGTTCTAACGCTTAACTACACCGCACCCAATTATTCCTCGCCAATTGATGGTGGCGTATATGAGGGTTGTCAAGCCGGTGATTTGGTTTTTACACGGGCTGGGCAATTGGATGCTGAGGTGAGTTACAGCTTGACTTTTGGCGGCGATGCAATCATAGGAAGCGATATTAATTTCCCCTACAACGAAAT